>CALDHY010000108.1 GCA_937901445.1 uncultured Selenomonadales bacterium | reverse complement strand
GCACTTTTTCTTTGGTACTTTCTTTTTTTGCTGTAGAAAAAAGAAAGTACATTTAAAAATAAAAGATTTAAATTTGAAAAAATAATCGCCTAAAAAGGCGGCTTTTTTTTTGGCGGTAAATGTAGTATTATTACAAAAAATAATGGAAGTGATAAAATGAAAATGACAGGAGCACAAGCGGTTTTAGAATGTTTAAGAGAGCAAGGCGTCGATACGGTATTTGGTTATCCCGGCGGCGTATTGTTGCCGCTGTATGATGCACTTTATGACGAAAAAGAAATAAAAAATATTTTGGTAGTTCACGAACAAAACGCGGCGCACGCGGCGGACGGCTACGCACGCGCAACCGGCAAAGTCGGTGTTTGTATGGCAACTTCAGGTCCCGGCGCAACAAATTTAGTTACGGGAATTGCAACGGCTTTTATGGATTCAGTTCCAATAGTGGCGATAACCGCCCAAGTCGATACGAAACTTTTGGGGCGTGATTCTTTCCAAGAAATTGATATTCTCGATATTACAATGCCAATTACCAAACACAATTTCAAAATAAAAGACGCGCGCAAATTAATTGAAACAATCAGACAAGCCTTTGAAATTGCAAGGAGCGGGCGGCGCGGTCCCGTGTTAATCGATATTCCGCGTGATATTTTTTTTGCTGAAGTTGACTACAAATTTAAAGCCGTCGAAGAAAAAGTTGCAGGTAAACCCGACGCAGATTTTGTTATTTGCGCGGCAGAGGCGGCTGAAGAAATTGCTAAGGCTGAACGCCCTGCTGTAATTGTTGGCGGCGGCGCAATTTCAGCGGGCGCGTCAAAAGAAATTATTCAGTTCATAGAAAAATTTAATCTGCCCGTTGTAAATACTTTGATGGGGATTGGAGCAGTGCCGCGCAGTCATAAACAAAATTTGGGATTCGCCGGTATGCACGGCAAAAAAGCCGCCAATAACACAATAGCGGCGGCAGATTTGGTTATTGCTATTGGCAGTCGTTTTGGAGACAGACAGACCGGCAACGTCAACAAATACACGCAGTCAAAAAAATTTATTCACATTGACATTGACCCCGCCGAAATTGATAAAAATATTGAAGGCAGTTTGGGACTTGCCGGCGATATGAAAGTTATTTTAAATTTGTTAATGCGCCACGATTCTACAACTGCGCGAAATGATTGGTGGCAACAAATTAATTCGTGGCAAGAAGAATTTGACTACGATTATCAAGTTGAAAGATTGACTGTACCCTGGGCAATGAATCAAATAGCGAAAAAAACTGCCGGTAAAAATTACGCCTATGCAACAGACGTTGGACAACATCAAATGTGGGCAGCGTTGCATTTGAGAGTTGAAGAGCCGCGCACGTGGTTTACTTCAGGCGGCTTGGGTACAATGGGATTCGGTTTACCGGCGGCGATGGGCGCGCAGGTTGCATTCGGCAAAAATCGCCGCGTTATCTGCGTAAGTGGTGACGGCGGGATTAAAATGACAGGCAACGAATATTACACAATCGCCCGCTTGAAACTTCCAATTATTTCACTGATTGTCAACAATACAAGTTTGGGAATGATTCGGCAACTGCAGAAAGTTTTGTACAAAGAAAGATACATTGCCTGCGAACTTGATTATCCAATGGATTATGTGGCGTACGCGCAAAGTTTCGGTATTAAGGCTGAATCTGTTTCAACGCAGGAAGAATTTGCACACGCCCTTTCACAAGCCCTTGACGATACAGAAAACCCGCGCGTTATCGTCTTGAATGTTTGGCGCAGTTTTGTTGAACCGATGATTAAAGGCAACGCCGGTATTAATGAATTTGTTGAAGGACTCGGCTACAGCAAATAGGGGTTAGGCAGTAGTCAAAAGTTTTTGGCGTCAGTATGCACGCAAGCATACATAAAAAATTTCAAGCGTCCGTATGCACGCAAGCATACATAAAAATTTCAAGCATCCGTGTACACGCAAGCATACAATAAAAAAATTCAAGCATCTGTATGCACGCAAGCATACATAAAATTTCAAGCGTCCGTATGCACGCAAGCATACATAAAAATTTCAAGCGTCAGTATGCACGCAAGCATACATAAAATTTCAAGCGTCAGTATGCACGCAAGCATACAATAAAAAAAATTAAAGCAAGAGTGGAAAGTTACTGCCTTAAATTTCGATTGAAAGGAAAAATTTTTATATGGCAAAAATTAACGAAAATTATTTAAAGTTGCCGCAAAATTATTTGTTTACCGAAATTGCGCGGCGCGTTCAAAAATATCAAACCGAAAATCCCGCCGCTAAAATAATTCGGCTCGGTATTGGTGATGTTACTCAACCGTTGCCTAAAGTTTGTATCGACGCAATGAATAAAGCCGTTACTGAAATGGGCAACGCTGAAACTTTTAGAGGTTACGGACCTGAACAAGGTTATTTATTCCTGCGCGAAAAAATTGCAGAATGGAACTACAAAAAGCGCGGCTTAAACGTCAACGCAGATGAAATTTTTATCAGCGACGGCTCCAAGTGCGATTGCGGCAACATTCAAGAAATTTTCAGCCTTGACAGTAAATTTGCAGTGGCAGACCCCGTTTACCCTGTCTACCTTGATACAAACGTAATGGCGGGACGCACCGGCGATTTAAATTCTGACGGCAGATTTAGCGGCGTGGTTTACCTGCCTTGCACTGCCGAAAATAATTTCAATCCTGCGCCTCCAACTGAAAAAGTAGATTTAATTTACCTTTGTTCGCCGAATAATCCTACAGGTACAACTTTAGATAAAGCCGCGCTTGCAAATTGGGTTGACTACGCCAAAAAGAATGACGCCGTGATTTTATACGACGCCGCCTATGCCGCCTATATCACTGAAGAAAATATTCCGCGTTCGATTTACGAAATTGACGGCGCGCGGGAAGTTGCTGTTGAATTTCGCTCCTTCAGTAAGACAGCGGGCTTTACCGGCACTCGTTGCGGCTATGTTGTCATTCCTGAAAATCTTTATGGTACAACTTCAAACGGCGAAAAAGTACCGCTGAAAAATTTGTGGCTTAGGCGTCAAAGTACAAAGTTTAACGGCACGGCTTACATTATCCAGCGCGGCGCAGAGGCGATTTATTCTGATGAAGGACAGGCGCAAATTAAAAATCTGATTGAATATTATATGACGAACGCCAAAATTATTCGCGCAGGTTTGACGGCGTCCGGCTTCACTGTTTACGGCGGGATTAACGCGCCTTATATTTGGCTGAAGACGCCCAAAACTCTTTCAAGTTGGAATTTCTTTGATGAACTTTTAACAAAATATAATATTGTTGGAACGCCCGGCGCGGGATTCGGACCTTGCGGCGAAGGTTATTTAAGATTAACGGCTTTTGGCAGTCGTGAAAATACTTTACAAGCAATGGAGCGGCTGAAAAATTAATGGCGCGGATTTACTTTGCCGCTTTTCTGATTTTCTTTTTCGTGCGAAATATTTTTATGCCGGTTATGCACGACGATTTTGCCTACGCTTTTATTTGGGAAGGCGATAAAGGCGGCAACTTAAGTTTAATTCCGCCGGATGAAAATCTTCAACACAGAGCGCGCGTTCAATCTTTCGGCGATATTTTAATTTCGCAGTACTCGCACTATTTCACGTGGGGCGGCAGGGTTGTTGCTCATTCGCTCGCGCAGTTTTTTTTGTGGATAGGCAAGCCCTGTTTTGACGTTGCAAATACTTTAGTTTTGGCGTTGCTGATAGTTGTTATTTTTAAATTGGCTGACGTTTCACTTAAAAATATTCCTGCCGTTGTATGGGCTTTTACTTGCCTGTTATTTTTTACGGCTGAATCTGCAGTTACAACTTTATGGCTTACCGGTTCCTGCAATTACCTTTGGATGTCGCTTTTACAAATGATTTTCGTTTTGCCGTACGTTAAAGCACTGCGCGAAGGCGCGGCTAAAGATTCAAAGATAAAAATTTTGGCAATGGCAATTTTGGGATTAATGGCTGGCTGGTCGAATGAAGCGGGCGGACTTGCAACTTTAATTTTGGCGGCGATTTTAATTTTTGCAGCTAAACAAAGAAACATTCTCGCAAAATATATGACAGCAGGAATTTTGACGCTTGCCGCCGGTTGCTCGCTAAATATTTTATCGCCCGGAAACGCCGTACAAACAGAATTTATTCAAGCGGTAAATCCTGCAGAATTTAAATTTTCGCCGGAAATGGTAACTCGTCATTTTCTGGAAGGATTTTTACCGACGCTGGCGATTGATTTTCTTGTACTGTTGCCGCTGATTTATTATTTTTACCGGCGCGGCTTTAAGGCAGAATTTATACCGGCGGCGTTTGCGGTTGCAGGGTTTTCAGTGCCTTGTGCAATGATGTTTTCGCCAAAATTCGATTTGCGCGTTACGATAATTTCAATAGTTTTTGTACTGGTCGCGTCAATTTGGGCGTTCTCAAAAATAAAAATAAAATTGCCGCACTTAGTTCGTAAAGGCGCGGCAGTCATTTTAATTTTATATTCGGCAACGCTGATTTATTCTGATTGGTCGGTTAATTGCGCAGTCAATGAAAATCTTAATTACATTCAGCAACACAAAAACGACGACACTATAATTTTATCGCCAATGAATTTTTCAAGAATTTTTGAGCCCGTACAACAGGGAAAAATCGCTATGAAGTGGCTTGAATATTTCGGCGGAATTAATGACGATAAGAATTTTTATTTGAATGTAATGGGCGCGCAATATTACAGCGTCAAACATTTAATAGCAAAATAAAAAAGTTCCGACAATCGCCGGAACTTTTTTTGTTACGTTGAAAAAATTTTTTAAATATTTTTACCTAAGTTGTAAGCCTCATTTGCAAACTTTGAACTTTCGACAGCCGAACGGTAGCCGCAACCTACCGCCAAAACTTCACCAATATTTTCCCATTCCATATATCTTACCAAAGTTTCATAGTGCGTTTTTAAAGCTGTCATTGTCCAATCTGCCGTATTCCACGCCGTAGCAAGCAACAAAGATTTTTTGCGGTGCAGTCTTTCGGTACGTGAATAAAATCTGTCTACGATTGTTTTTAATTGCGCACTCATCCCAAAATAATAAAGCGGCGTAACAAGTACCAATAAATCAGCTTCCAACATTTTGGGCATTAAACTTTTTGAAATTGCGTCATTGAAAACGCACGGACCATCCATCCCGCAATGGTCGCAACCGCGACAAGGGTTAGTTTCTTCATTCGCCGCGTCAAAAGTAAAAATTTCGTGTCCGGCAGATTGCGCGCCTTCAATGAATTTTTGCGCCAAATATCTTGATGTTGACTGCGTTTCAGAATGTGGACTGCTATTTATAACAACGATTTTCATTTTGGCTCCCCCTGAAGTAATTTTCGATTCAGCCGCCGCGCTTTTATCTTCAACTGCCGCAACGCCGCAACCGCTTAAAAAAAGAGTCACCGCGCCGCAGCCGATGACTTTAATAAAATTTCGCCTGTCCATAACTTACAAACTTTCTTTGAGAATTTGAACAACTTCCGCACGCGTCAAAACTTTGTAGCCGCCCTTCAAAATGAATGTGGCGTCAGCAATTCCTTCAATCATTTCAGCGGTTGCGCCAAGTTCGGTAATATTCATTGCCACGCCAATTTTGCGCATCCAATTTTCCATTGCGGCAAGCCCCGCGTTTGCAATTTCTTCATCAGATTTATTTTCAGGTGAAACTTTCCAATCTTCGACTGCAAAGCGTTTAAATTTCTTCAAGCCGTAAGGCATAATAAATTTGTAATAGGGAAGTGAAACCGCCGCTAAAGTCATCCCGTGCGTTGCGTTGGTGTAACCGCCGACAGCTTGCCCCAACATGTGAACCATCCAATCTTGAGTTTTGCCTTTGCCAATTAAGGTATTCAGAGCCCAAGTTGCCGTCCACATAATATTTGAGCGCGCCTCATAATCTTCAGGATTTTCAACGGCGATTAACGAACTGTGAACAACCGAGCGCATTAAACCTTCAGCAATATAATCGCTTGTGTTGTCGTCTTCGCCGGAAAAATATTGTTCGCAAATGTGGTTGAAAATATCGTAGCAACCGGCGACCATTTGACGCTTCGGCAATGACATTGTAAATTTAGGATTGAGGATAGAAAATTTTGGCATAACATTTTCGCCGAAAACGTGCCCGATTTTTTGTTTAGTTTCAGGATTAGTGATAACTGAACCGGCGTTCATTTCCGAGCCTGTACCTGCCATTGTCAAAATACAAGCAACCGGTACAATTTCACAAGCAGGTTCTTCAAAGCGAATGAAATATTTTTCCCACGCGTCCTCATCGCAATGCACGGCAACTGAAACCGCCTTTGCATAATCGCAACAACTGCCGCCGCCCATTGCCAAAAGTAAGTCGACTTTATTTTCACGGGCAATTTTTACGCCCTCGCGCAGTTTTTCAACAGTAGGATTAGGCATAACTCCCGCATCTTCGACAATGTTTTTGCCGTTTGCCTTCAAAATTTCAACAACTGCATCGTAAAGACCATTTTTCTTGACGGAGCCGCCGCCGTAAATCAGCTGAATGTTTTTCCCGTATTTCGGTAATTCGTCATTCAAAAACTTCAAAGAATCGTCACCAAAATAAAGTTTCGTAGCATTGACATAACTAAAATTTCCCAGCATTTGAAAAGCCCTCCTAAAATTTTACACTTCAATATTTTTTATAAATTTTGCAGGAACGCCGCCGACTACCGTATTTGGCGCAACGTCTTTTGTAACAACCGAACCGGCGGCAACAATAGCATTTTCGCCGACCGTTACGCCCGGTAAAATTGTGGAGCCCGCGCCTATCCACGCCTTTTTCTTAATAACAACCGGCTTGCACGTCAAAATTTCCCTAATTTTAAAATCGTGGTTGTTGGAAATTAGTGAACAATTCGCCGCAATTAACGCGCCGTCTTCAATGGTAATTCCGCCGCCCGACATACAAAGCAAATTGTACATTATTGAAACATTGCTGCCAATTTTTACCATATTTCCAAGATTGACTTGCAACGGCGGCTGAACGCGGGTATTTTCGCCCATATTCGGAAAAAGTTCACGTATGAGCGCGTCACATTCCGGCGTCATTGGCATTGTATGATTTATTTTGAAACAAAGTTGCGTACTGCGTTTACCTTCAGCTTCTCTTTCAGGGTGTGGCTCGCGCAGGTCTATTCGCACTTCTTCCATTCAAAATTCCTCCTTAACATTTTTTAAGATTTTATAAAATTTCTGACACGCTGTCAATTTGTTTTTGTATAAAAAAATTAACCGTCGAAAAACTCGGCGGTTTTTTTATTTATTAAGGTTTCATTAAATTTTTGAATTGCCTTGCAAGTGAAAATTTCTTTTGCTACAATGATTTTGCTGTGGAGGTTAAATTTTTTGAAAGGAGCCGTTTTAAATGGAGAAAAATTTCAACGTATTAAAAATTTTTATATTGACAGTGTTAGTTAGTGCTTCCCTGTATATGGGGGGGGGTACAGAGTGCCGATGCGGCGGCGAATATTGGCTGGACAACTACAAAAGTTGTGTTAAATAGTGGAGTGGTAAAGATTAGCGGATATTTTTACAATAGCGGCAACTCCGGAGGTTATGCTAAAGAATTGATTGTCCGTAACTTAACAACAACAGATAATAATGACAACTTTATTTGGGCAACAACCGATTTACATTTTGGTAAAGCTGATGCTTCAAACGATTTAAGAATTTATGTTTCTGCCGGTAAAAGAGAATATTATACTTTTAGCTACAGAAATTCAAATATTCCAAATCGTGGCAATGTTCGTTTTGATATATATACCCGTGTAATAGGTAGTAAATAAATTTTAATGATGGCGAATAACTTCAAATCTCCACAGCGCAACTTTTTCATTTGCAGGAATACCCGCTTTTTTCTTTGCAATGGCAATTTGTTCTTGCACGGTGTCCACGCCTTCCAAATCCGGCAGCAACAATCCGCGGCGTCCGTTGTTTTCGACGATGACGCCGTATTTTTTTGCGTCACAATCTTTAATATCAAAAACTCTTTCAGGCTCGGCTAAAACGTCAACGCTAATTTCAATATCTTCAAGTTCGGAAACTTCAACCGGCGAAAAGCGCGGGTCACGTGAACAAGCCGAAATTGCATTTTGTAAAATTTCCTGCGCGATTGAATCAGTGGTAGGTAAAAAGGTTCCAATGCAGCCGCGCAAATTCCCGTCCTTGTGCAAGCTGACAAAAGTACCTGCGCGACGGGTCGTCATTTCGGCGGGTAAATTTTTGGGAAGTTCCGCCGGTTTATGAGTCTTTACAAAAGTTTCAAGGCTAAGCCGTGCCAACTGTACAAAGGCATCTTCATTTTTTTTGCGGTTGATATATTCTGCGTGGCTGAAATTTTCCAGTTGCACGTCAAAATTTCTGGAAAGATTTTCGCCGCCAATGTTAAACCAAACAACGCCGTAACCGACGCCGAAAGTACCCTCGTATGAAAGTTTTTCAGCCGAAATATTTTTTCTGTCAAGCGCGCCCGCCATTATCCAAAAACTGCGCAAGCCGCATTCAGCCGCGCGGTTGCAAAGTTTGTTGTCCATTGTCAACAGTTTCAGAAAATCCGCGCCGCCTAAATTTTCCATAACAGCTTTATCAAATTGCGGTCCTTCCTCAACAAAGCCGTAAGGTCCTTCAGATTTTAATTTGTGCGATAAATCGCCGCTTGCCACGAATACAACGCGCCGATTAAGTTCGTCTGCAACTTTTGAAATTGTTTGACCAAATTTGTAATGAATCGCCGCGCTTAACCCCGAAAGTCCAATTCGCAAAAATTTTACCTTATCAAGATTTAAGCCGGTTTGCTCCAAAAATCTGATTGGTATAAAAGTGCCGTGATCTAAATTTTTATCACGTTCGCCCAATTTACCGGCGGGAATATTTTCAGACATTGCGGCGTTGCTTAGCGCGTCAACAAATTCTGTATCGTAATTGATTTTCAAATTGACTTGCGGCGCACGAAATCTTGACATATCGCCTTCAGCAGAATCGCCCGGCGAAATGTGAAAATAATCTGCGTACAAAATGGAATGAGGGCTTGTGATAATAACTGTGTCGGGGTTCAATTCGACGATACGGCGGGAAATTTCTTTGTAGGCGTTTGAAGTTGCAGAAATTTTTTCTTCCTCGCCGCGTCCAATTTCCGGCAAAATAATTGGCGGGTGCGGTACTGCCACTGCCGCTAAAATACTCATTAAAAATTCCTCCTAACAAAAAAGCCCGCGCCCTTCGCGCAGGCAGGAAAAAAATTTTACTCATTCGGATCTTTCAAAGGTTTACCGAAAATTAAATTGTCTAACAAAGCTATAAGCTGATTAATTTCAGGCTTGGAAATTTGCCCGCTTGCGCCGAGTGATTCGCCTTTCAAGCGCATTTCTTCACTGATTAACGACGAGAATAAAACAAAAGGTACTTCGTGCAGGCGTTCATTATCGCGTACGAGTTTTAACAGGCGGTGACCGTCCATTTTCGGCATTTCGACGTCTGAAACAATAATTCCAACGTGATTATAAATTGGACCGTCTTTAGTTGAAAGGTTACGCAGATATTCCCAAGCGTCCATACCGTTGCCGAAATCACGAACAAATCTGTAGCCGGAATCGTGCAACGTTGTAACAAGTAAATCACGCAACATAGCTGAATCTTCTGCAACAACAACGTGAACATTTGCGCGCAGTGAACGAGTATCTTCAGTTGCATCTTCAACGGTTGTAAGTTTTGAGTTAATTTCAGGATTAATTTCAGCGATAATCGTTTCAAAGTCCAGCAACAAAACAATTCTGTCGCTCATTTTGATAATACCTACAACGCGGGATTGGTCGCCGACTTCCGGCGCGGGTTCCATATCTTTCCAAGAAATTCTGTGGATACGTGAAACATTTTCAACCAAAAATCCAACGTAGTAATTATTAATTTCAGTAACGATAATATTTTTGGCTTCTTCGCCGGATGCAACGTTTAAGCAACGCGGCAGATTTACCAGCGGATGAGCCTTGCCGCGCAAAGTGAAAAGCCCGTCAATATACGGGTGCGCTTGCGGCATTGCAGTTACAGGCACGCGCTGAATAACTTCACGCACTTTCGCAACGTTAATACCGTAATTAACTTTTCCAATGCTAAATTCTACTATTTCAAATTCGTTAGTGCCTGTTTCAAGCAAAATACCCTTTTTATCGCCGGCGGTTTCATCGCCTTTACGCGGTTTATCATTTGCCATTAAATCGCCCCCAAATTTTTCAACTTTTGAACTGTTTAACATTTCGCCGCCAATAATTTTTATCCTGCAAATGGAAAATTTTTTAGTTTTGTGGTAAGCTTTTTTAATAAATATTTTATCTTTTTAAATGTACTTTCTTTTTCCAAAGCAAAAAAGAAAGTACCAAAGAAAAGTGCATTCGCCCGTCAGGATTTTTCGCGACGAACAAAAAATAATTCACAGGTTATCGCCACGTCCGACGGGTTGTCTCAAATTTTACGCCCGGTGAAAATCGATGACGGGCTAAAGTTACAACCATTTTTTATAACATAAAAATTTTAAGGAGTAATTCAATGGAAAAACCATTAGTCGGCGGGCAAGCCGTCATTGAAGGCGTAATGATGCGCGGCTTCGGCAAAGTTGCAACGGCAGTTAGAGAGCCGAGCGGCAATATCAATGTTCAAGTGAAAAATGTAAATTCAATCGCTGACAGATATAAATTTTTAAAGTTGCCGTTTTTGCGCGGCTCCGTCAACTTGATTGAAAGTTTAATTTTGGGAATGCGTTCACTGTCATTTTCGGCGCAAGCGGCGGGCGAAGACGACGAGCAACTTTCAGATAAAGAATTAGTTTTGACGATAATTTTTGCCTTTGCAATGGCGGCGGTTTTATTTATTGCAATTCCAACATTCGGCGCAAAATTTTTACATTCGATAACCGAAGACCCGTTTTATTTTAATTTGGCTGAAGGATTTTTGCGGCTGGCGATTTTTATTTTGTACATTGCGGCAATTTCAAGAATGAAAGATATTCAGCGCGTTTTCCAATATCACGGCGCAGAACATAAAACAATTTTTTGCTACGAGGCAGATTTACCTTTGACAGTCGAAAACGTAAAAAAATTTCCGCGCTTGCACCCGCGTTGCGGCACGGCGTTTTTATTAATTGTAATGATTGTGAGTATTTTTGTATTTGCATTTTTGGGCTGGCCCGACCTGTGGTTGAGAATTTTATCAAGAATACTTTTGTTGCCGGTGGTTGCGGGTATTTCCTACGAAATAATCAGATTTGCCGGGCGTTCAAAAAATTCACTGGTACGAATGGCAACCTTGCCGGGATTGTGGCTGCAATATTTGACAACGCGCGAGCCTGACGATTCAATGATTGAAGTTGCTATAAAATCACTTGAGGCTGTACAAAAATGATTGGCGTTGTTGCTGAATATAATCCTTTTCATAACGGGCACGCTTATCAAATTGCCGAAATAAAAAAAGTTTTTCCGGCTGAAGAAATTGTTGCAGTAATGAGCGGCAGTTTTACGCAACGCGGCGAGCCTGCGATTTTGGATAAGTGGACGCGGGCGCGGCTTGCAGTTGAAGGCGGCGTTGATTTAGTTTTAGAATTGCCGTTTATTTACGCGGTACAAAGTGCGCAAAATTTCGCACGCGGCGGCGTAAATTTACTTTCAAAGGTAGGAATTGACAAATTGGCGTTCGGCGCGGAAGTTTCAAATTTAGAAAAATTAAAATTGGCGGCGGCAACTTTCGACGATAAAAATTTTGCCGAAAAACTGAAATTAAAAATGTCAAGCGGTAAACCGTACGCGGCGGCAGTTACAGAAATTTTATCGAACGTCGCGCAGGTTGACGTTGGCAAGCCGAATACAATTTTGGCGATTGAATATTTGCGGGCGTTGCCAAAAAATATTTCGCCGCTGTTAATTCCGCGCGGCAAAGTTATTTCAAGTGCAACGGCAATTCGGCAAGCAATTTATAAAAATCCCGTGCAATGGGAAAAAATTTCAGTACCGCCAAATGTTTTGGAAATTTTAAAATCAGCTGAACTTGTGCGGGAAGAATTTTTATTGCGCCCGTTGCTTGCAAAATTTTTAACTTCCAATTTTGACGATTTACGAAAAGTTTACGGTATGAACGAGGGCATAGAATTTAAATTGGCAGAATCTGCGCGACGGGCAAAAAGTTTTGAGGAACTGGTAGGCGGCGTGGTTAATCGTCGTTTTCCAAAAAGCCGCGTCAAAAGATTGTTGCTGTATTTTTTATTGGGATTGACGGCGCAGGATTTTTTGGAAATTGGAGACTACGCACGGGTTTTAGATTTTAATGAGCGCGGGCAAAAGTTATTGAAAAAAATTCGCACGGCGGGCAATTTACCAACAGTTACAAAAGTTGCACAACATTTGAACTCTAAAGAAATTTTGACGGGGCGAATTTATGAACCGTACAAAAAAACTCTGAATTTAGATTTAATTTCAACAGACCTGCGCGAAATGCTTTTTGAAACGCCGAAAAATTGGCGGCAAGATTTTTTTAGACGGTAGAAATTTTTGTAACAAAATGGTTGTAATAAAGCCGCCCGCGCTTTGCACGGGTTCGGGTAACGTTGGAGCGTACGAGGTGGCGGAAGCCCTACTCCGAGCGTACAGGAACGCCGGTGCCCTGCGCGGGCTAGACTTTTTCTTTGGTACTTTCTTTTGTGGCAATGACAAAAGAAAGTACATTTAAATAGAAAAAATTTAAACTTCAAAACTTAAAAACAAAACCGCGCCCAAATACACATCCCCGCCTATAACGTGAATTGACTTTTGACTTGTAAAATTTTACAATTACTGCAGATTTTTTTATTTCATAAAAGGAGGGGTACGTGTGTTTTTTTCCAAAAGAAAAATAATTTCGACAGCAATTATACTGGCATTTTCAGCAACAATTTTCACAGGTTGCGGCAATGACCAGCCAAAACAAACACAGGCACCTAAGCAACAAGTAAAAGTTATGAAGGTCGTACAACGAGACACGCCACTTTCAAGCGAATATGCCGGGCAATTAGTCGGTACGGATGAAGTCAAAGTACAATCAAAAATTTCCGGTAATGTTGTAGAAAAACACGTTGTAGGCGGGCAATTCGTAGAGGCAGGGCAATTACTTTTCAAAATCGACGACCGGCAATATCAATCACAAGTAATGGCGGCGCGTGCAACTTTAGCTGAAGCAGTTGTCAATTACCAAAACGCTCAAATTGACTTGCAAAGAAATGAAATGCTCTTGAAAGAAAACGCTATCGCCGAACAAACCGTTACTACTCAAGCCGCACTTGTACAGGCGCGGGAGGCTGCTTGTGCCGCCGCTGAAGCTAATCTTAGAGTGGCTGAAGATAATTTAAAAGATACTTTTGTTTACGCGCCTATGAGCGGGCAACTCGGCGTTGACGATGTGGCAGTTGGAACTTTCGCCGCCGCCGGTACAACCACGCTTGTTACAATCGGTTCAATCGACCCTATTTTTGCAAGATTCACAATCAGCGAAAACGAATATTTAAAATTTATGACAGTTCAATCTATGCAGGCTCAACATAATCCAATTCACGTTACAATTACACTTTCTGACGGCAGAGAATATCCCTACGAAGGACAAATCAGGGAAACTGACAGAGAACTTGCAAATAATACCGGCTCCCTTGTTATGAAGGCGATTTTCCCTAATCACGGCGGAATTTTAATGCCCGGTATGTTTGCGCGCGTCAAACTTAGCGGCGAAACTATCCCAAATGCTATTTTAGTTCCGCAACGCGCAGTTCAACAACTTTTGGGTAAATCTTTTGTAATGTGCGTTGGTGAAGATGGTAAATCCGTTGCAAAAACCGTTGAACTCGGACAACAAGTCGGCAGTTATTATGTTGTAAACAGCGGCGTAACTGCAAATGATACAATCGTTGTTGAAGGTTTAACAAATCTGCGCGAGGGCGTCGAACTTGCTGCAACTGAAGTTTCAGCCGGCGATATGGGATTCACTCTTTCAAATCTTACAACGCCCTATCAAACTGATACAATTACCGGCGCAACCACCAATAACCCCAATGCTCCAGGCAATTTGAATCAATAAGGGGGCGGCAACGTGAATAATTTTTATATTAATTTTAAAGCCGCTGTAAAGCCCGCAAGCGAAATTTTCTTTGCCGGTATATCAAATGTACCTGCAACCTTCCAAAACGCGGCTAAGGGGCATTTACGCGCAAATACGGGCGTATTTTAAGGAGGCGAGGCGACGTGGCAAAGTTTTTTATTCACAGACCAATTTTCGCAATCGTCATTTCCTTGATTATTGTTTTGGTTGGAATTTTGGCGGGCTTACAGTTGCCAATAGCGCAGTACCCGCAAATTTCGCCGCCTACTGTTTCAGTTAGCACAACCTACACCGGCGCAAATGCTGAAGTTGTTGACCAAACTATAGCGCAGGTTATCGAACAACAGGTAAACGGTACGCAGGGAATGGATTATATGAGTTCAAACTCCGATGACACGGGGCGTTATTCTTTGTCTGTTGTTTTTGAAGTTGGAACGGACAGCGATATGGATGCGGTTAAAGTTCAAAATAACGTAGCCGTTGCCAATGCAAGTTTACCCAGTGCGGTACAATCTGTAGGTGTTGTAACTCGTAAATCTTCAAGTCAAATGGCGTTAATGTTTGCAATTTATTCGCCCGATGGCAGATACGATCGCGCTTTTATGAAAAACTACGCAGATATTTATTTACTGGACGCAGTTAAGCGCGTCAACGGCGTCGGCGACCTTCAAATTTTCGGCGCGGACTATTCAATGCGCGTTTGGCTGAATCCTGACAAATTGGCTGAACTTGATTTAACTGTTGCGCAAGTTGTTTCTGCAATTAATGAACAGAATCAGCAAGCCGCCGCCGGTACGGTAGGTTCAATGCCTGTTAATATCGGTCAAGAAAAACAATATACCGGCAAAGTTCAAGGGCGTTTAACTTCTGTTGAAGAATTTGGAAATATCATTATAAAAAGCGACGGCGAAGGCGGCTTTGTACGCTTAAAAGATATTGCAAGAATCGAAACAGGGCAAAAAGCCTATAACATTATCAGTAAGTATAACGGCTATTCGGCAGTTGGTTTCGGTATTCTTTTGACAAGTGATGCAAACGCAATGACTACCGTTGCTGAAGTTAAAAGAATCGTTGCCGAAAGTGAAGTAGACCTTCCGCCCGGCTTAAAAGTTGGGCAAATTATGGACTCAACAGATTATATCCGTGAATCAATCGAAGAAGTTGCACATACTTTCGTTGAAGCGTTGGTATTGGTTGTTGTAGTTATCTTTGTATTTTTGCAAAGTTGGCGTGCAACATTAATACCGCTGTTGGCAGTACCTGTTTCACTTATTGGAACTTTCGCAAGTTTTGTTTTGCTGGACTTTTCAATTAACACGCTTACACTTTTTGCAATGGTCTTGGCAATAGGCTTGGTTGTTGACGATGCTATAGTTGTTATTGAAAACGTCGAACACCATATGGAAAGCGGCTTGGAACCTGTTGACGCCACCGAGCGCGCAATGGACGAAGTGCAAGGACCGGTTGTAGCTATTGCCTTTGTATTGGCGGCGGTTTTTGTACCTGTTGCATTTTTGGGCGGTATGACGGGCGTACTTTACAGGCAGTTTGCATTGACAATCGCAATTTCAATGGGCTTATCTGCTTTTATAGCGTTGACATTGACGCCTGCACTTTGTGCGATGATTTTAAAACCGAAAGACCCAAATAAAAAGGCGGGAATTTTTGATAAAGCATTTGGCGCGTTTAACCGCTGGTTTGAACGTACAAAAAATTCTTACGTTGGAATTGTTGCAGGATTTATCAAGCGTTCCGGCTTGGCGTTTGTATGTTTGGCTGTTATCTGCGCTTTAATGTGGGTAGTTTATTCAAGGTTGCCCTCAACATTCGTACCTGAAGAAGATCAAGGCTATTTTATGACGGCAATAAGTTTGCCTGAAGGTACTTCGATGAATCACACAATTGAAACGATTGACAAATTAAGCGCGGCGGTTATAAAAGAAATGCCCGGACTTGAAATTTGTATGTCGGCAACAGGTTTTGATATTCTTTCGGGCGGTTCAAAGCCGAGCGCGGGTATTATTGTTTGCAGTTTAAAATCTTGGGGGCAACGCGGACCGGAGGCGTCGATTAACGCTTGTATCGGTACAATGTTCAGATTGGGCGCGCAGGTTACGCCTGAAGCGCAGGTTATAGCGTTTAACCCGCCCGCACTTCCCGGCTTAGGCAACGTCGGCGGTTGGTCTTTGCAACTTCAAGATATGGCAGGGCACACCAACGAGGAACTTAACGAAATTACAAACAGAATCGTTGTTAAGGCTAACCAACGCCCCGAATTGCAAGGCGTCCGTACAACGTTTAATATTTCTTCACCAACTGTTATATATGACATTGACAGAGAAAAAATTAAACTTTTGGGCGTAAGCTTAAGCGACGTTTTCACGGCTTTACAAGTTAATTTCGGCGGTATGCAGGTTAATGACTTCAACGAATTTGGGCGCACGTACAAAGTTATGTTACAATCTGACGTTTTGTACCGCTCTGAAGCTGAATCTGCAAAGTTTATTTTTGTCAAAGGCAGCGACGGGCAAAGAGTACCGCTTGATACTTTGATAACTCCGCGCCTTAGCACGGGTCCTACTCAAATTTCAAGATTTAATATTTCTCGCGCAGTTGCAATTCAAGGCAACGCGGCGGACGGTTACAGCTCGGGGCAAGCTATGAATGCTATTGAAGAAGTTGTACGTGAAGAGGCAGGCTCCGGCTTTAATATTGAATGGTCCGGACAATCCCGCGAAGAGAAAAAGGCTGCAAGTTCCACCGGACAAGTTTTGGCGTTAGCTTTAGTTTTTGTATTTTTGATGCTTGCCGCGCTTTATGAAAGTTGGACAGTACCATTTGCAGTTTTAATGACAGTACCGACGGGAATTTTTGGCGCGGTTGTTTCTGAATGGGGATTATCAATACTTTATGCAATGTTCGGCGTACAAAAAGCCGGCTTGCAAGACAGCGTTTACATGCAGATTGGAATAATAATGATAATCGGATTGGCGGCGAAAAATGCAATTCTGATTGTCGAATTTGCAAAAGTGCGCGTTGACAGAGGAATGAGACCTGTTAAAGCGGCGATTGAGGCGGCAGGCTTACGTTTGCGCCCAATTCTTATGACTTCGCTGGCTTTTATCATTGGTTGTTTACCGCTTGCAATGGCAGTCGGCGCAGGCAGTGCGGCTCGTAACGGTATGGGCGTCGCGGTTGTCGGCGGTATGCTTTTTGCTACTTCAATGGGTATTTTCTTAATTCCGGTATTTTTCGTAATTGTTGAAGTTGTTGCAGAAAAACTCGGTATTATGAAACAAGACAAGCGCAAATCTTCAGTTGACTATATGTGATTAGGGGCTAAGGGTTAAGGGCTAAGGACTAGGGGAATTTTCCCTAATCCCTAATCCCTAATTCTTAGTCCTTAATCCTTAAAAGAAGGAGAAATTTTCCACTAATGGGCGCAGAAAGCGAAGCAACAAAAAATAACTTAAATAAATACTTATCACCGCTTAATGTATGGGCTTTAGTGTTTGGCTGTGCGGTAGGTTGGGGCGCGTTTGTAATGCCCGGTACAACCTTTTTACCAATAGCCGGACCTTTAGGTACTGCACTGGGAATTGCGATAGGCGCGGGCGTTATGTTGCTGATAGGTTACAACTACCACTTTATGATAAATCAGTTTCCAGACGCCGGCGGAACTTATGCATACGCAAAAAAAACTTTAGGATATGACCACGGCTTTTTAAGCGCGTGGTTTTTAATTCTTGTTTACGTTGCGATAACATGGGCAAATGCAACCGCACTACCAATTATTTTTAGAAATTTTTGGGGCGATACTTTTCAATTCGGTTTTCATTACAATATTGCCGGTTATGAAATTTATTTTGGCGAGGCGTTACTTTCGTTAAGCGCGCTGTGGATTTTTGGCGCGGTTTGCATACGCGGCGGCAAAGTTGCGGCTTACGTTCAAACAGTTATGGCGTTGATTCTTTTTGGCGGCGTGTTAATTGGAATTGGCGCGGTAATTTACGGCGGTATAAATCTTTCTGAAATGATGCCCGCCTTCAATCCGAATACAACGCCCGCAAAGGCGATTTTTGGAATTGTAGTTTTGGCTCCGTGGGCGTTCGTCGGCTTTGAATCAATTTCACAATCTGCTGAAGGTTTTACATTTTCCGTAAAAAAAACTTTTGCCGTTATATTTTTGGCGATAATGACAAGCGCGGCGGTTTACATTTTTTTAACGATAATTGCAGTTTCAGCTTTGCCTTCTGATTATTGGAATTGGGTTGAATATGTTGACGATTTAAAAAATTTACACGGCTTGGAAGGCTTGCCGACTTTTTATGCGATAAATCATTTTATGGGCGATACCGGCTTAGAAATTTTGGCGGCAACCGTAATTGGCGGCGTTGCAACGGGGCTTGTCGGTAATTATATTGCGGCTAGCCGTTTGATTTACGCTTTAACTCGTGATGATTTACTTCCCGCGTGGTTCGGTAAACTCAACAAATTTAAATCTCCTCAAAACGCAATTTTATTTTTAATGTTGCTGTCGTTGCCAATTCCATTTTTGGGGCGCACGGCGATTAACTGGATTATCGACGTGAACACAATAGGCGCAACAATCGACTACACCTATACTTCAGTTATAACTTTTATAACTGCGCGAAAGTTAGGCGTTAAGCGAGCGCAAATTACGGGCGGCGTAGGTTGTATTTTTTCAGTAATTTTTTTCCTGTACTTTTTGGTTCCGAGTTTCTGGGTTGTCGACGCAATGTCAACTGAATCCTACTTAATTTTAATTGGCTGGAGCATTTTGGGCTTTGAATTTTTCAGATATATTTTTCACAAAGACACTAAACGGCGTTTCGGCAAGTCAACGGTTGTTTGGATTGTAACTTTGTTTCTGATATTTTTCACTTCAATGTTATGGCTGCGCGAAGTTACGCACGACACAACACGTCAAGTTTTGGGAAATTTGAGCGCGTATTACGTTGAAGAATTTAAAGAACACGGCGTAAGATTTGATCGTATGGCGCAAGCTGATTCTGAATACTATCTTGAAACTCAAATGAATTTGGTTTCCGCGTCAATGACAAGTCATAATCTTTTACAAATGGCGTTGATAACCGTCGCGCTTTTCATAATGTTTAGCGTTTACAACTTGATGACTGAACGCGAAAAAAATGCTGAAGTTCAAAAGGCGCAGGCTGAACGCAGCAGTAAGGCAAAAAGCAATTTCCTTTCCAATATGAGCCACGATATACGAACGCCAATGAATGCGATTATCGGTTACACAACTTTAATCAAGAAAGAAAAAGATTTATCGCCGCTTGTCAAAAATTATCTTACAAAAATTGAGGCGTCTAACAAACATTTGCTGGCGTTAATCAATGACGTTTTGGATATGTCAAGAATTGAGAGCGGCAAAATGGAACTCGATATTGCAAAGTCAAACATTGTTAAAGCGTTGGACGAAGTGCGGGATTTATTTTCAACGCAAATGGAAGGCAAAAAAATTAATTACACTGTCGATACTTCAAACGTGCAAAACAAAATTGTAATGTGCGATACGCCGCGCTTGAATCGTGTACTTTTGAATTTAATCAGCAACGCCTATAAATTTACGCCGGAGGGCGGCTCGGTTACGGTTACACTTTCGCAGTTGGGAATAAAAAATGAAAGCGTCGGAATGTATGAATTGCGCGTCAAAGATTCGGGAATGGGAATGAGCCCTGAATTTGCGGCAACGGTTTTTGAGGCTTACACTCGTGAAAGAACTGTTTCAAACATTCAAGGCACCGGCTTAGGTATGGCGATAACGAAAAGCATTGTTGACTTAATGGGCGGAAATATCAGCGTCAAAACTGAACTCGGCAAGGGCACTGAATTTATCGTAAATATCGACTTGCCAATTATTGACGAAGAGCCGCCGGAAGAAAAAAATGTTTTCGACGAAAATTTCAGCGGCGATATTGACTTCACAAAAATTAAATTGTTGCTTGTCGAAGATAACGAAATTAACCGTGAAATTGCGTCGCTGATTTTTGAAGAATTCGGCTTCCAACTTGATACTGCCGTAAACGGCAAAGACGCTGTAGAAAAAGTTGCAAACTCCACGCCCGGCGATTTTGACGCGGTTTTAATGGATATACAAATGCCGGTAATGAACGGCTACGAGGCAACGGCGGCAATTCGTCAACTTGAAAATCCTAAACTTGCAAACATTCCAATTATCGCAATGACTGCAAATGCTTTTTCTGAAGATATTCAACGGGCAAAGGCGGCGGGTATGAACAGTCACATTGCAAAGCCGCTTGATATTCCACAGATGATTGAAACTTTAACTGAAGTTTTAAAATGAAAAAATTTGTGCGGGATTTTTAAAATTTGTGTCGAAATTATTAGAGCAAAAAATTTTAACGGGAGTACTGAAATGAAAAAATTTTTATTACTATTAATTTTTATGCTTACAATGAGCGGTTGCGGCGGCGGCAATGACTACAAACATTTGGGCACAAATGAAGCTATGCAGATTATAAAAACTGATAAAAGCGTACTGGTTCTTGACGTGCGGACGATTGACGAATACGAAAAAAAGCATATCCCCAACGCTGTACTTTTGCCGCTTGACGAAATTCAAAAGAAAAATTTTACGTCCCTAACCGATAAAAAACAAAAAATTTTGGTCTACTGTTGGACGGGGCGTCGCGCAGAAAATGCCGCAAAACTTTTGGCTGAAAACGGCTACGAAAATGTTTTTGAATTTGGCGGGCTTGTAGATTGGACAGGTGAACTTGAAGGCTCTGAAGTTGAATAAAGGCTAAGGATTAAAGATTAAGGAGTTAAAATTATGGAAAAAAATGAAAATGAAGTCGATAAAAAAGCAGCCCTCGCGGCGGCAATGAAACAGATTGAAAAAAAATTCGGTCCGGGCTCCATAATGAAAATGGGCGATATTGGGAATATCGACGTGAAAAGCATATCGACGGGAATTTTGCCGCTTGACGTGGCGTTGGGAATTGGCGGCTTGCCACGCGGCAGAATCATTGAAATTTACGGACCTGAAGCCGGCGGTAAAACTACAGTAACTTTGCATATGATCGCCGAAGTTCAAAGGCAAGGCGGCACGGCGGCTTTTATCGACGCTGAACACGCACTCGACCCTGTCTACGCAAAAAATTTGGGCGTCAACCTCGATGAACTTTTAGTTTCTCAACCGAATACCGGCGAAGACGGCTTAGAAATTGCGGACAAATTGATAAGCAGCGGCGCGGTTGATATTATTGTAATTGATTCAGTCGCCGCCCTTACGCCAAAAGCAGAAATTGACGGCGAAATGGGCGATGCCTCAATAGGCTTGCACGCACGAATGATGAGTAAGGCAATGCGCAAACTTACCGGTATTATCAGCCAAAATGGAACCATTGCAATTTTTATCAATCAAATTCGTGAAAAAGTCGGAATACTTTTTGGCAACCCTGAAACTACAACCGGCGGCAAGGCGTTAAAATTTTATTCGACGGTGCGCCTTGAAGTTCGCAAGGGCGAGGCAATTAAACAAGGTACTGAAGTTATAGGCAACCGCGTTAAAATCAAAGTTGCCAAAAATAAAGTTGCGCCGCCTTTCAAAACTGCAGAGTTCGATTTAATTTACGGCAAGGGCTATTCTCGCATTGGAAGTATTTTAGATATGGGCGTTGAATTTGACATTGTATCGAAGTCCGGCGCGTATTTTTCTTACAACGGCGCAAGAATCGGGCAGGGCAAAGATAACGCCAAAAAGTTTTTGACTGATAACCCTGAAATTGCAAACGAAATTGAAGAAAAAATCCGCACGGCAATTTTAAATAAAGATATTCAATTTGAAAATACAACTGAAACTGTTCCTGACGAAGAAGAAACTTTTGACGAAGAATAATTTTAAATCCGTGCAAATAAAAAAGCCGTCCTTATTGGACGGTTATTTTTTATCTCAAAAGTTGAGAATCGACGTACAGGGCTTTAACGTTGATATTAATTGCGTGAACAATCATACCGGTTGTAAATTCGACAGCTTCACGAATATTCGCCTGTGTTTGTTGAATAAGCGTCGGAATGTGGTTGCCGTAACTTAAAATAACTTCACAGGTAATTTGTAAGCCGCGATCTTCATCGCCCTTTAAAATATGTTCGACAGAAATTTTTTTGACTTTTTTTACAAACTCGCGCGCCTTGACGATTCTTTCAACAATCGCCTGAATAACGGTATCATCGATAATCAATTTGCCGTAATAGCTGAACACGGGGCGCACAATCGATTTTTCGCCAAGTTTACGCCGCCTGACTCTTGAACGCTTAAACAGGGATTGCAACGGATCTATCAAATAACCGGAAAAATGCGGCTTGAGTTCGATTGTAGGTACAGGGATAATGTGTTTGCCCTCTTTAAGACGGTGGAACTGCGCCAAGTCAATTTCTGCGCGAGATGCAATATCTTCAATACGAATAATCAGTTGAATTGACGGCAACTTCAAAGTTTTGGCGATTTTGTGAACCATATTTTCAGACGTGCCGATAACTAAAATTCTGTGCGGCTGAATTTTTTTTATAGCTTCACGAACTGCCTCCGCGTGTCCCGGCAAAACGAAAATTGCGCGGCGAACTGCCATAATTTTACTTTTTTCAGTTTTGGCTGATTCTCCGGCGACAATGTGTCCATCCTTTATTAAAATTCCGTCGTCAATAATTGCGTCCGCTTTATGTTCTTGTGCAACTTGTAAGGCGCGGTGACTTTTGCCCGTGCCGCTTGGTCCAACTAAGGCTATAACGTCCATTGCTGCAAATCCTCCGCTGTTCAAGTTTTAATCCTTAATACCGAGTTCGTGAACCACCCATGACTAAAGTCGCGGGCTTCTGGGAAACCGAAGTCTCCATTTAAGAAGTTTGGCTAAAAGCCCTTATTCTTACAGGCGTGTCCACATCGCCTCTACACGATAAGACCTTAAGTCTACACGCTTACTTTGATTTACCTTGTACCTTTTCTCTTAAACCCGTCACGATTCACCCAGTCCGGCGACAAAGTCGCTAAGTGTCGCGCTGCGGCGAGGGGGAAGTACTCCGCCTGAACGGCTCTAAGACCGTTAATGTAATTACATTTTTGTTAAAGCGGAAGTCTAACCGCTACAAATATTTTAGGATATTTTTAAAATACATTCAATAAAAGCGTTTCATCTCACGACTAAAGTCGCGAGTGTTCACGCCGCTTTTCATAAATTTTTTTGGCGAAATTGTCGTCAATGGTAAATTCGCCGAGCGCGTTTACAAATCTTGACGCCGCGCCGTGAAAGTCACTGCCGCCAACTGCCAAAAGATTAAATTTTTCTGCAAGTTTTAAATACAGTTGAGTATCTTGAATTTGATGACCGGGATAAAAAGCCTCTATACCGTCAATTTTTGTACAAAGATTTTCAACGAGTGAATCATTTTCAACCAATTTTGGGTGAGCAAGTATAGCCTGCCCACCCGCTTGGTGAATGACATCAATAATTTCTTCGACTTCAGGGAAATAGCGCGGCGCGTAGGCGGGTTTATCTTTTCCGAGCATTTTTTCAAATGCTTCACGAACAGTTTTAAATTCGCCCTTTTTAACTAAAGCCCGTGCGATATGAAATCTGCCGATTGAACGGCTGGAGCCCGCCACTTGCAAGACGTCCGCTTCACGAATATTATATTTTTTACTTTGAAGAAGTTTAATAATTTCGCTGAAACGAGTCCATCTGGCTTCAGAAATTTCATTTATCATATCAGAAAGTGCGCCGTTGTAAATGTCAATATTATATCCTACAATGTGAATATCGTGGTCTGCGTTGTTTGCGCTGAATTCGACGCCGGGAATAATTTTAATTCCTCTGTCAGGATAAACTCCATTTTCGTATAAGTATTTTACGCCGTCAACCGTGTCATGGTCGGTTATGGCAAAATATATCAGCCCGATATTTTTAGCCATTGTTACAAGTTCTTCAGGCGAATAGCTACCGTCCGAAAAAATTGTATGTGTATGCAAGTCGCTCGGCATTTTTTTCCCTCCGAAAAAATTTAGCGCGGCTCAACAATTAATTTAATTGCCGTGCGTTCGTTTCCGTCAATTTCAATATCAGTGAAAGCCGGAATGCAAATTAAATCTAAGCCGGAAGGAGCCACAAAACCTCTTGCAATAGCAACTGCTTTTACTGCTTGATTCAAAGCCCCTGCGCCAATAGCTTGCATTTCTGCGCTGCCGCTTTCACGAATGACGCCTGCAAGTGCGCCCGCTACTGAATTAGGGTTTGATTTTGCTGAAACTTTTAGAATTTCCATTAAAATTCATCCTTTCATAGCAAAAAAATAATTTGTATGTTTGCTATTTATTGATAATTATTCTGCAAATAAGGCTAAAATCCTTTACATTATTGCTGAATAAGTTAGATTTACATAACAAAGTTGCAATATTTTAATCTGCCACAAAATAAATTCGTTCAATGTTTTTCATTTTGTTTGTAGAATCGTCAATATCAAGTAAGACCGCCGAATAAACGCGCGCGCCTGTTTCTGCAACTATAAATTTGCCTTGTCTGCAAGTAACAAATTTTTCTACAACCGTTTCAATATCCATACCAATTACAGAATCCAAAATTCCCGTCATTCCCAAATCTGTAATGTAGCCCGTACCTTGCGGCAAAATTCTTTCGTCAGCCGTTTGTACGTGCGTATGAGTGCCGACAACCGCCGTAACCTTGCCGTCCAAAAAATATCCCAATGCAAGTTTTTCACTGGTTGCCTCCGCGTGGAAGTCAACCAAAATTATATCGCATTGGTCTTTAATCTGCGCGACAATCTTTTCTGCACAAACAAAAGGACAATCTATAGGTTGCATAAAAGTTCGCCCCATAATATTTATTACGCCGATATTTTTTGCGCGGTAGGGGTAAATACAAAAACCTTTGCCGGGCGTGCCTTCAGGATAATTGGCAGGACGAAGTAAAAACGGTTCCCTGTCGATAATTTCAAAAATATCTTTGTTGCCCCAAACGTGGTTGCCGGTCGTGATAATATCCGCGCCGCCGCTCAAAAGTTCGTTAAAGATTGAAACTGTTAAGCCCTTGCCGTGCGCCGCGTTTTCGCCGTTCACAACCACAACATCAATTCCTTTTTCGGCTTTAAGTTTTGGCGTTATTTCGGTAAAAAATATTCTGCCTGCGCGCCCAAAAATATCGCCGACCATTAATATCTTCATTAAAACTTCCTTTTTACTCAAATTAATTTTTTTATTTTTAAATGTACTTTCTTTTTATAAAGAAAGTACCAAAGAAAATCTTTCGCCCGTCAGGGTTTTTCACGTCTAAGACTACAAAAACTTAAAGTCAACGCCGCGTTTGCCCACGCTTCCTTAATTCATACTCACAAGTAAAAACCGATGACGGGCTTTTCATTACATATAATTTTTCATAAAATATTTCAGCGATTGTAAACTACAACCCGCTCTTGTTCACGCACGCCGACCAATTTTCCCTCAATTCGCAGTTGCCGCATACTTGATAAACACTGCTCCAAATAATCTTCCTGCTCCATTAAATATTCTTCATCTTGAATTGTATCGTCAATATCTTCAATCAAAGTATCGCCAAAATAATTTGACGCCATTTCAGTTAGCATTGAAAGTTCTCTGCAAGTCAAAGTTGCCATATCGCGGCGAACGTTCAAAAAGTACGTGCCAAAAATCCCTTCAACGTTTAATTCAATCGTTGCGCCGTAAAGATTTTCCAAGTAGTGTAAAGTTTCAACTGATTCAGCAACGTACTTTAGGAAATCTTCAAAATCATCCTTTGAAAATTTTCCGCTCAATGCAAAGGAAAGTTCAAGAATATCGTCCTTTGAATCGTAAGTTACAGATTGAATTGTTGGATATACCACAAGAATTGACGCCAATAACCGGCTGGCATCGGGATTAGGCTTTTTTTCCCTTTTTAGAAAATCGAACATCTTAAGACCTCCTTTGCGTTTACGAAAAAACGAGGGCAGAAAATCCCCCTCGCTTAGTTAAAATCATTTTGCATAGTCAACAACGCGTGTTTCACGAATAATTGTAGCTTTAATTTGTCCGGGATATTCCAAGTCTTTTTCAATTCGTTTAACAATATCATGAGCCAAAGCAACGGCTTCCAAATCGTCAACGTGATCCGGCTTAACCATGACTCGAATTTCTCTGCCGGCTTGAATTGCAAAGCACCTTTCAACGCCGTCAAAGGATTCAGCAATTTCTTCAAGCATTTTCAAGCGTTTCAGATACATTTCAAGACTTTCACGCCGCGCGCCGGGTCTTGCCGCCGAAACTGCATCAGCCGCCGCTACAAGCACTGCCTCAACTGTCAAAGGTTCACAATCGCCATGATGCGCGGCTATTGCGTTAATGACGTTTTTATTTTCCCTGTAACGTTTTGCCAAATCTGCGCCGATTGTAACGTGCGGACCTTCAATTTCATGATCTACAGCCTTTCCAATGTCATGTAAAAGCCCTGCGCGTTTTGCAAGGTTTACGTCAACACCGAGTTCACTTGCCATAATTCCTGCAAGCTGTGCAACTTCTATTGAATGATTTAAAACGTTCTGCCCGTAGCTTGTGCGATATTTCAGCCTGCCCAAAAGTTTAATTAATTCGGGATGAATGCCATGAACTCCGACTTGAAAAGTTGCCTGTTCGCCGGTTTCTTTCATTCGGTTTTCAACTTCTTTTTGCGCCTTTTCGACCATTTCTTCAATTCGCGCAGGGTGTATTCTGCCGTCAGAAATTAATCTTTCAAGGGCAACGCGCGCAATTTCGCGGCGAACGGGATCGAATCCTGAAAGTATAACCGCTTCCGGCGTATCGTCAATAATTAAATCAATGCCGGTAAGTGTTTCAAGCGTGCGAATGTTTCTGCCTTCACGCCCGATAATTCTGCCCTTCATATCGTCGCTTGGTAAAGATACAACTGAAACGGTAGTTTCTGCAACGTGATCCGCCGCCGAGCGTTGAATAGCCATACTCAAAATATCGCGGGCTTTTTTGTCGGCTTCATCCTTAATTTGCGCCTCGTACTCTTTAATTTTAAGGGCTTTATCGTGTTTTAAGCCTTCCTCGACTTCAGCCATTAAAATACTGCGGGCTTCTTCACGTGACAGCGCGGCGACTCTTTCAAGTTCGGCGTTTTCTTTTTCTTGCATTGAGTCCAATTCGGCTTGCGATTCATTGAGCCGCGCCTCTTTTTTGTTTAGCAGTTGTTCTTTTTTTTCAAGAGAATCCATTTTTTTATCAAGGTTCTCTTCCTTTTGAACGACGCGCTTTTCTTGGCGTGCCAATTCGGAGCGTCTTTCTTTAGTATCCCTGTCCAACTCTTGACGCATTCGGTGAATTTCTTCCTTTGCCTCAAGTATGGATTCTTTTTTTTCGGCGTTGCTTTTTTCTTGAGCTTCAGTGATAATTCGGCGGGCTTCTTCTTCAGCGGAGCCTATTTGCGCTTCAGCCGTTCGTTTTCGCGCAGTGTAGCCGCCTACTGCTCCCAAAATTATTGCAACGATTGCTACTGAAATTGTAATAAGAATAACCTGCACCCCCTAACTTTTTTATTGAACCCGTTCAAAAAGCAGAGGGCGAAACTTGCCAATACTCAAAAAAAATTCTAATCGTTAAATTTCTGTCAGTCTTTCAATCATAAGTAAAACTCCTCACAATTTATTTCAAACCGTCAAAATTCTCACGTAGAAAAATGCGGCAGTCAAAATCTTGTACGCTGCCCGAACATCGAGGGCTTGCCAAGTTTCCCTCAAACTTTCCCTAACAGGTTATGTACTTACACCGTACCGCAATATTTTATATATTGCTTGCGATTCTGTCAAATAAAAAATGACGCTTAACTTTGCGCCATCTTTTAGAAATTACAAAGAGTTTTTTTGAAAAATTATTATAAACTTAATTTTGAATATTGTTCGTCGTCAACCGGTTCAAGCCATTCATTTGACGCGCCTTCAGCCGGAACTTCAACCGCCAAATGTGAAAACCAACTGTCAGCCGCCGCGCCGTGCCAATGTTTAACTTCAGGCGCAATATTCACAACTTCGCCGGGTTTTAAAGCTTGCGGAGCTTTGCCCCATTCTTGATACCAGCCCTTGCCGCCGGTTACAAGTAAAATTTGCCCGCCCTTGTGATGAATGTGCCAATTATTTCTGCAACCGGGCGAAAAAGTTACATTGTGAATTGCGCCTCCTTTATCAGTCAACGGATTTAAATAAGCTTGTCCGATAAAGTATTTGCTGAACTTTTCCGGCAGCGGGTTTCCGACTTCAAAGACGCTCGGATTTTTAATTTCGCTCATTTTAATCTCTCCTAAAAAAATTTTAAATATTATACAGCTCAAAAATAATTCAGTCAAAAAAATTCTTTTAAATCTGCGCGAGGAAAATTATTCAGTCAAAATTTTTTCAACTTGCGTATATAAAAAAAATGCGCTAAAATTTTTTGATTTTAGAAAATTGGAGGCAAAAAAATGAGAAGCGATATAGTTAAAAAAGGCGCGACCCGTTGCGCCCATCGTTCGTTGTTCAATGCAAACGGATTCGGTCCGGAGGAACTCAAAAAGCCGTTAATTGGCGTGTGCAATTCTTTCAATGAAATTATTCCCGGTCATATGCATTTAAAGTCAATTACTGAAGCGGCGAAATTGGGCGTCGCGGCGGCAGGCGGTACACCTGTTGAATTTCCGGCTATTGGAGTTTGTGACGGTATTGCAATGGGACATACAGGAATGAAATATTCTTTGGCAAGCCGTGAACTCATTGCAGATTCAATCGAAGCTGTAACAATGGCGAGCGGTTTTGACGGTTTAATTTTAATTCCGAACTGTGATAAAGTTGTACCCGGTATGTTAATGGCGGCGGCGCGTTTGAATATTCCTGCAGTTATCGTCAGCGGCGGTCCGATGTTGGCAGGGCGTTTTCACGGCAGAGATATTTCAGTTAGTCAAGCATTCGAGGCGGCGGGTAAATTTGCGGCAGGGCAAATGACACAAGAAGAAATGACTGAACTTGAAAGTAAAGCTTGTCCCGGTTGCGGCTCTTGCGCGGGACTTTTTACGGCAAATACTATGAATTGTTTAAGTGAAGCGTTGGGAATGGCACTGCCCGGCAACGGTACAATTCCGGCGGCTTATAACGGCGCACGTTTTATTTTGGCTAAACGCGCCGCAAAAGTTTTAATGAATCTGATTGAGAAAAATATTTGCCCGCGTGATATTTTGACTTTGAAAGCGTTTGAAAATGCAATTACCGTTGATATGGGAATTGGCGGTTCTTCAAATACAGTTTTGCATTTAACGGCTATTGCCAATGAATGTGGAATAAAAATTCCCGCACAACTTTTTGACGAAATTTCGGCGCGAACTCCTTACATTACAAAACTTAGCCCTGCCGGTATTCATCATATGCAAGATTTAGAGGAAGCCGGCGGAATTACGGCGGTAATGCATGAACTTTCCAAGAAAAATCTGTTACACCTTGACGCCCTGACAGTTACGGGAACTTTGGCTGAAAGAATCGAAGGCGCGGAAATTGAACGCCCCGACGTAATTCACAGCGTCGAAAATCCCTACAGACAAACAGGCGGTATTGCAATTTTGCGCGGTAATATTTGCCCTGATTGCGCGGTTGTTAAAGCGTCTGCAGTTAGTGAAGATATGCTCGTTTACAAAGGCAAGGCAAAATGTTTTGACAGTGAAGAAACGGCGATTAACGCAATTATGGCGGGCGAAATTCATAACGGCGATGTTGTTGTTATTCGCTACGAAGGACCAAAAGGCGGTCCCGGTATGCAGGAAATGTTGAATCCTACGGCGGCAATTACCGGCGCGGGTTTAAAAGTTGGATTGATAACCGACGGCAGATTCAGCGGCGCAAGTCAAGGCGCGTGTATCGGGCACATTTCGCCGGAAGCAATGGAAGGCGGTCCTATCGCTTTAATTCATGACGGCGATATTATTTCTATTGACATTCCCAACAGAAAACTTGAACTCGAAATTTCAGATGCTGAACTTGCAAAACGTCGCGCAGATTGGATTAAACCGGAGCCGAAAATTAAAACCGGTTATCTTGCACGCTACGCAAAACTTACCACTTCAGCCTCAACCGGCGCGGTTGTCAACGCTTAAACAGGGAGTGATTTTATGACTGAAGAATTTGTAGAAAATCTTTATACTGACGAAATTCGCAGCGGTTTTTTGGTTACGTCACACAGAAAAAAATTGTGGAACGTTCAAATTGGCTTAATAAATGAATTTGCGCGTATTTGCAAAAAACATAATTTGCGCTGGTTTGCTTTTTATGGTACATTGCTTGGCGCAGTCCGCCACAAAGGCTTTATCCCGTGGGATGACGACAGCGATGTTATTATGTTTCGCCCTGAATATGAAAAATTCAAAAAAATTGCCGCTGAAGAAATTCAGTACCCTTATTTTTTTGATAACTGGTACGAATATCACGTAGAAACTGAAGAGCCTTTGCCTGAAAAACTTGATCCCAATTATCAATATATCACTGCCGAAGAATTGAGTAAGCAAAATCCTTTACGTTGGTTTACTCAATGGCCTTCAATTAGACTGCGCGACAGCCGTACAGCTTTTTTGGAGTTTCCTGAGCGCAAGCATATTAATCAAGGAATTTTTTTGGATATTTTTCCTTTTGATCCAATTCCGCCGTTTGAAGATAAAAATGCAGTTGTAAATTTCGTTACAGCTTGTGAATTGATGACTGCAACCGCCGCGCCAAATCAAATATACAACGCCAAAAGCCAAAATGTAAAATTCTTACTTAAAGATAATATTTTACAAAATTTCCTTAAACTTCCTTACAGAGACAGAGGGCGCATTTTGGAAGAAAATTTGTTGAAAAATTTCTTTGAATCGCAATATGTCGGCGGTTTGCATAATTTTTGCATTGTCAATCGCCCGCGCAAATATGAATTAAGGGATTTTGAAGATGTAGTTTATCTGCCCTTTGAAAAAATAGAAATTCCCGCGCCGATTGGTTATGAACGAAGTTTGACTGCGGAATACGGCGATTGGCATAAATTAGTTTATACTCATCAACACGCCAAATATTGGAGCGCAGATATTCCCTATACAGAATGGTCAGAGATATCATGGACAAGAAATTGAACGAGTTTGATTTTAATCGTGACACAGAATATTGGAACGGTTATTACAGCAAAAATCTTGCTGTTACCACGCCTTCGCCTTTTGCTCTGTTTGTTTACGAAAATTATTTAACAAAAAATTCTACGCTGTTGGAATTGGGATGCGGCAACGGTCGAGATTCTTTATTTTTCCATTCTAATGGTATAAAAATAACGGCTGTTGACGCTTCCAACGTTGCCATAAATGAACTTCAAAAATTAAGACTTCCCGACGCAAATTTTATCTGCGGTAATTTTGTAGACTCAAAAATTATTTATTCCCAAAAATATAATTTTTGTTATGCAAGATTTTCTTTGCATGCAATAACTGAAGCTCAAGAAAATATTTTATTAAATAACGTCGCGCAGGTGTTAAATCAAGATAAAACGGGGGGGGGTGGAAAGTTTTTTATCGAAGTCAGAAGCGTAAATGACGAATTGTACGGCAAAGGCGAGCCTGTGGGGAAAAATTCTTTCATATACAATAGTCATTTTCGCAGATTCATTGATAAGAAGGAATTAGAAAATAACTTGATTGCAAAAAATTTTAGAATTGATTATTCAGAGGAAAGTTCAGAATTTGCCCCATTTGGAAACGATAAGCCGTCCGTTATACGTGTAATTGCACAAATATAATAATTTTAAAATTGAACGGAGCTGAATTTTTTTATGAATAAAATAGCCCTAATTCTTGGGGGAGGCGTAGGCTCAAGAATGCAACAGGATATCCCAAAGCAATTCTTGACTGTAAATGATTGCCCTGTAATAATTTATACAATGCAAGCGTTTCAAAATCATCCTGAAATTGACGTTATTGCTGCTGTTTGTTTGGAAGGCTGGGAAAACGTATTAAAAGCTTATGCTCGACAGTTTAACATTACAAAATTGAAACACATTGTAAAGGGCGGCGATAATCGCCAAAGTTCCTCAAGAATTGGACTTTATGAACTGGAAAAATATTATGCTCCCGGTGATATTGTTTTAATTCAAGACGGTAACAGACCGCTTACTTCTGCAAAAATTATTTCAGATTGTATCGCAGTTACTCAAAAATATAATTGCGCTTGTGCGGCTATTCCTTGTGCAGATGTTATGATGAAAACTGAAGACGGTGTAATTTCGGCTGAACAATATCCGCGTGACAAATTGAAAGTCGGACAAACTCCGCGCGGTTTTTTTCTTGGCAAAGTTTGTGACGTTCACAGGCGCGCTTTAAAAGCCGGAATAACGGATTCTATTGGTTCACATACTTTAATGATGGAAATGGGCGAGCCGGTTTATCTTTATCCTGGAGCTGAAAAAAATTTTAAAATAACGACTGTTGAAGATATTGAAATTTTTAAGGCTTTACTGAACAGCGAAAAACCAAAATATTTGAAGTGATGTTAAAAGTTTTTTGAAAGGAGCTGAAATTCAATGTTAAACGCGGCAACTGTTTTTAATGAAAGGCGTATTTATCCAACTTATGAAATTATTGGAGGTAAAAAAATTATGGCACCTGCGGCTAATCTTTTTCACAGCAGTAACATTGTTGAACTTGTTTTTGAGTTCAGAAATTATTTTCGTCAAAAAAAAAATGGTTATGTTTTTGCAGATCATGTAGATGTTCATTTTCCTGACGGCAGCATTTATAAGCCGGATTTAGTTGTTATCACTGAAGAAAACAAAGAAATTATGAGCTCCGGCAAAGCTATTCACGGCGCGCCTGATTTGGTTGTTGAAGTCCTTTCGACGTCTACCAGAAAACGTGATATTACCGTAAAAAAAGACACTTACGAAAAATTCGGCGTCAAAGAATATTGGATTATAGATCCGTATATGAAGATTATTGACGTCTACATTTTGCGCGACGGAAAATTTGAATTTGATGAAGAATATATCAGTTATGATGATGATGACTGGGAAGATATTCCTGAAGAAGAAAAAGCCTCTGCCAAATTTGAAATTTCGCCGTCAATTTTTCCCGATCTTAAAATTAAACTTCGTGATCTTTTCAGTTGGAGTTACCGCTGATTGAAATTTGCCGAGAATTGGAGGAACAATTTTTTTATGGATTGGCAAGAATCATTTGAAAAAAAACTTACAGAAATTTTGAACCGTGAACAATTTATATTCAACGCGCCAATGACTGAACATACAACTTTCAAAATTGGCGGCGCGGCTGACGTTTTAATTTTCCCGTCGAATACGCAGGAAGTTTCCGCTATTTTCAAATTGATTGACGAATTTAAACTTCCTTGTACAATTCTCGGCAAGGGCTCAAATGTTTTGGTCTTAGATAACGGCATACGCGGCGCGGTTGTCAAATTCAGCGATAATTTTTTTGGCAACATTCGCGCAGCCGGTACAAAAATTTTTGCGAGCGCGGGCGCAAAACTCAAAGACGTTTCAAACTTTGCGGCTGAAAATAATTTGTGCGGTATGGAATTTGCCGTTGGAATACCCGGCAGCATTGGCGGCGCAGTTTTTATGAACGCCGGCGCGTACGATGGCGAAATGAAAAATGTTGTCGCGCAGGTTACGGCAGTTTCTCCTACCGGCGAATTGAAAACTTTCAGCGGCGAAACTTTAGACTTAGGGTACAGGCAAAGTATTTTTCAAACTAACGGCTATGCAATTTGTGAAGTCGAATTAAATTTAAATTACGGCGATTGCAACGAAATTAAAAATAAAATGGCGGACTTTACTCAAAAACGTGAAAGTAAACAACCGCTTGAACTTCCGAGCGCAGGCAGTACTTTTAAACGTCCAAAAGGTTATTTCGCCGGAACTTTGATTGATAAAACCGGCTTGAAAGGTTTAAGAGTCGGCGGCGCAATGGTTTCAGAAAAACACGCCGGTTTTGTTGTCAACGTCGGCAATGCTACGGCGGCTGATGTTTTGAATTTGATTGAGGAAGTAAAACGCCGCGTCAAGGAAGTTCACGGCGTAACTTTGACGCCTGAAGTTAGAATTATTGGCGAATAGTATTAGGGAAAATTCCTGACACCTAGCCCCTGACACCTAAAAACGACTGAAAGGAGTTTTTTATGATTCACATTTGCTACTCAATTCACGACAAAGACGGGCGTTACTCAAAGTTTACGGCAACTTCGATGTTATCGCTATTTGAGAATCATTCTACCCCCCCCCGTCTGTTATAGTACATATACTTCACGATAATACTTTGACGCCGGAAAATCGAGATAACTTTGTTTATATTGCCGGACGCTACGGGCAGGTTGTAAAATTTTATAACGTCGAAAAAATTTGCGCAGATAAAATTAAATTTCTGCGCGAAAATCTAAGCAAAGTTTTTAGTTCAAGATTCAGCGTCGGAACTTTTTATCGCCTTATGCTTGACAAAAAAATTTTACAAAATGAAAATGTTTCAAAAATAATTTACCTGGATTCAGATACAATAATAAATCTTGACATTGCCGAACTTTGGAATTATCCAACAGCTGATTATACTTTGGCAGCGGTGCCGGAAATTCAAGCCACTCACGGCAATATGATAATGAATAAATATCTGTTGACCGGCGGAGTTGTCAAGCCTGAAAATTATTTTTGCGCCGGAATTGTCATGCTTAATCTTGATAAATTGGACGAAAATTTTTTCTATAGGGGCGTGCAATGGCTTAAAGAAAATCCTAAAGCCGAATGTTACGACCAAGATATTTTAAATTATTTTTTTGCCGGTAGTTATTGCAAGCTCCCTGAAAAATTTGATTCTTTCGTAGCAACAGCTAAGCGTTTGAAACAAAAAATTTTGCACAAAAAAATTTATCATTACGCCGGAATGTCTTTCGGTCTCAATATGAAAGATGCGTACGACAAACTTTTCTTTGAGTATTTTATAAAGACGCCGTATTTTAATTTGGATTTCATTGAGCATACCTGTCAAGCGATTCAACAAGTTTGCATTGAACAAAAAAATTTCGCAGTTCAAGTTTCGGCGTTAATTTCCGGCAAGGAACGCGCTTTTTTTGTCGTACCAAATGAAATTGACTTTGCAAAAAAAATTTTCAACATTAATGCAAACGAAGAAATTATAATCGCAAGCTCTCAAGCTTCATTCAATACCTTAATTGAGGCTATGAAAAATTCCAACGGCAAAAAAATTTTCTTCATAATGGTTAGTTATCAGGCGACAAGTTCAATTTTGAAACAATTCGGTTTTACTGAAGGCAAAGATTTTATAAATGCTGTACATTTTTTATCGGCGGCTCAAGGTTATCCAATGTCAACGCAAAATTTAATAAAATTACTGTGAGAAATTTTTATGGCTAAGAAAAAAACTAAATTTGTCTGTCAAGAATGCGGCGCAGAATCCGTAAAATGGCTCGGCAAATGCCCCGCTTGCGGCAAATGGAATACACTTGTTGAGGAAGTTGTCGAAGAAATTAACATTCGCCCGCAACACGCTTTAACGACGGCTTATGAAACACCGCGCAGAATTGCCGAAGTAGATTTAGCCGAATTGCCGCGCTTTTCAACCGGCAGCGGCGAATTGGACAGGGTTTTGGGCGGCGGCTTAATTCCGGGTTCAATCGTTTTAATTGCGGGAGATCCCGGCGTTGGAAAATCCAGTTTAACTTTGGCAACTTGCGCCTACATTGCAAATAACGGGCGGCGCGTTCTGTACGTTACGGGCGAAGAAAGTTCACGCCAAATTCGTATGCGCGCCGAAAGACTTAACGCGCTTGCTGACGAACTTTTTATTTGCGCTGAAAATAATCTTGAGCGAATTAATCAGCACGTTGAAAAAGTTCAGCCGCAACTTTTGATTGTAGATTCAATTCAAACAATTTATAAATCTGATATTGAAAGTGCGCCCGGCAGTGTTTCTCAAGTGCGGGAATGTTCGGCGGCTTTAATGCGCCTTTCAAAAAGTCACGGCGTTACAACTTTTATAATCGGTCACGTTACGAAAGACGGCAATTTGGCAGGTCCGCGCGTGCTTGAACATATTGTTGACACGGTTTTATTTTTTGAGGGCGAACGCAACGCAGATTTTCGAGTTTTGCGCGCCATAAAAAATCGTTTCGGCGCAACTTCAGAAATTGGACTTTTTGAAATGAGAGATACAGGATTGGTTGACGTTCCCGACGCCTCAAAACTTTTTTTGCCTGAAAAATTTGAAGATACGGGCAGTGTCATTGTACCGACAGTTGAAGGCACGCGCCCGCTGCTTGTCGAAATTCAAGCGTTAGTTGCTCCTACGCCTTTTATGCCGCCGCGCCGTACCAGTGATTCTGTTGATATAAAAAAAATTCAACTGTTGCTTGCAGTTTTGGAAAAGCGGTTACATTTGGCGATTGGCAGTTCAGATGTTTATATGAAAACGGCGGGCGGAATTAAAATTGACGAGCCTGCTACAGATTTACCAATGACTATTGCGCTTGCGTCGAGTTTTGCGAACAGAAAAATTTTGCCGCAATGTGTCATTTTCGGCGAAGTTGGATTAAGCGGCGAAATTCGCGCAGTCAGCAAGGCGCGGCAACGTGTCGATGAATCTGTTAGAATGGGTTTTCAAAATATTATCCTGCCGAAAAAAAATTTCAACGAAATAAAATCTGTATCAAATGTAAATTTTTTGCCGGTTGAAAATCTGCGCGACGCCCTTAAAATATCAATGCCGCGCGAAAATAGGGATTAGGTTTTAGGGATTAGGGATTAAGGAAAATTTTCTATGACTCAAGGATTAGTTATTGTACATACGGGCGACGGCAAAGGAAAAACTACCGCCGCGTTAGGGCTTGCACTTCGAGCATTCGGCGCAGGCTTGAAAGTTTTAATTCTGCAATTTATCAAGGGCGGGCAAACTTACGGTGAACTTGACGCGCTAAAACTTTTACCAATAGAAATTAAACAGTGCGGCTTAGGTTTTACGAAAAGCGGCAATATCGACGAACATAAAGCCGCCGCCGCTGAAACTTTACGCCTCGCGCAGGACGAAATTATTTCCGGCAAATGGGATTTAATTATTTTTGACGAAATAAACTACGCGGTAAAATTCGGCTTAATTTCTGAAGGCGAAATGTTAAACTTAATAAAAATTCGCCCGCCGGAATTGCACTTGGTTTTTACGGGGCGTGACGCCACAGAAAAATTAATCGACGCGGCAGACCTTGTAACCGAAATGAAATTAATCAAACATCCTTACCAACAGGGAATAAAAGCACAGCGTGGAATAGAATTTTGAAAGGCGGCGGTACTTTGAAAATAAATTTGCGCGTTCATTTTTACGATACTGATACAATGGGTGTTGTTCACCACTCAAATTATATTCGCTGGTTTGAAACGGGGCGCGTTGAATTTTTGCGCACGCTCGGAATTGATTTAAACGAAATGCTGCACGACGGTATTTTATTTCCAATAGTTGAAATACAAGCAAAGTATTTAATTCGTCGCGCAGGGCAAGAAAAAATTTTAGTCGAAGGATTCAGCCGCAATGTTTTTACCGACGCGGTAACCGGCAAAATTTGTAAACTGCCGGAAAAATATTTTTCAAAACTAAATTTCAGCGAATAGCAGATTTTAAATTTTCATCACCAAAATTTTTTTAGTACCAATATTTTAAATTTGTTTAAAACTTAAAATATTTCATTCTGTCCAAAAAAAATATTGATTTGACGCGGTTTTTGTGCCCTTTTTAAATTTTTCTACAAGAGCACTCGTAACCAAAAATGGCGTCAGTACGCCAATTTGACACTAATTTTGGGCAATGTTAAAATTCGCCACGTTTTCAAAGAAATTTTCTTTTTTATTGCGAAAGGAGGTGGGATGTGTGCCAACCATTAACCAGTTAGTTAGAAAAAGCCGTCAAAGTCTTACCGAAAAATCCACAGCTCCGGCTTTGAAAGAATGCCCGCAAAAACGCGGAGTTTGCACACGTGTTTACACTACAACGCCTAAAAAACCTAATTCGGCTCTTCGTAAAGTTGCGCGTGTTCGCTTAACTAACAGCATCGAGGTTACAGCATACATTCCCGGTATTGGTCATAATTTACAGGAACACAGCGTCGTTTTAATTCGCGGCGGGCGTGTTAAGGATTTGCCGGGTGTTCGTTATCATATTATTCGCGGTTCTCTCGATACAGCCGGTGTACAGAATCGGAATCAATCCCGTTCAAAGTACGGCGCAAAGAAAGCTAAACCGAAGAAGAAATAGGGGCTAGTGGCTAGGGATTAGGGACTAGTGATTAGTTTCTGATAACCGCCGCTTAACCTTGATAAAAGGAGAATGGATAATGCCAAGAAAAGGTTCTGTGCCGAAACGTGACGTTCTGCCGGATCCGGTTTATCATTCTAAGACAGTTACCAAATTTATCAATAAAGTTATGCTTAGCGGCAAAAAAAGCGTCGCGCAGCGTGTAGTTTATGATGCATTTGAAGCTATTAGAGAAAAAACCGGCAAAGACCCGCTGGAAATTTTTGAAACGGCACTGAAAAACGTTATGCCGGTGTTGGAAGTTCGCGCCCGCCGTGTTGGTGGTGCAAACTATCAAGTTCCGGTTGAAGTTCGCCCCGAAAGAAGACAAACTTTAGGTATTCGTTGGCTTGTAAATTATGCAAGACTGCGCGGCGAAAAAACTATGGACGCCCGCCTTTCAGCCGAATTAATGGATGCGGCTAATAACGTCGGCGCGTCAATCAAGAAAAAAGAAGATACTCATAAAATGGCAGAAGCCAACAAGGCATTTGCTCATTATCGTTGGTAAACTTCGTAGGAGTCTAGGTTTTAGGTTTTAGGTGTTAGGCAAAAAAATTTTCCTAATCCCTAACCCCTAACAACTAACCCCTAATTTCTACGAAGGAGGAAAATTAAGTGTCTAGAGAGTTTTCATTAGAAAAAACTCGCAACATAGGAATTATGGCGCACATTGACGCCGGCAAAACGACGACAACCGAGCGCATACTTTTTTACACGGGGATAAATCACAAAATCGGCGAAGTTCACGACGGCGCGGCTACAATGGACTGGATGGTACAGGAACAGGAACGCGGAATTACAATTACTTCAGCGGCTACAACTTGTTTCTGGAAAAATCACAGAATTAATATCATTGATACGCCCGGTCACGTAGATTTCACGGTTGAAGTTGAAAGATCTTTGAGAGTTTTAGACGGCGCACTTGCAATTTTAACGGCACGCGGCGGCGTCGAGCCACAAACAGAAACAGTTTGGAGACAGGCTGAAAGGTACAACGTACCGCGTATGGCTTACGTCAACAAAATGGATATTACCGGCGCAGATTTTTACAACGTTATTCAAATGATGCGCGACAGGCTCCATACAAACGCTATTGCAATTCAACTGCCAATCGGCGCGGAAGATAATTTCAAGGGAATTATTGACTTAGTCAAAATGGAAGCGATTGTTTACGAAGATGACTTAGGCAAAGTTTCTGAAGAAATTGATATTCCGGATGATATGCTTGATATGGCTAAGGATTACCGCGATAAACTTTTGGAAGCTTGCGCAGAACAAGATGACGATTTTATGGAAAAATATCTCGGCGGCGATGAAGTTACAGTTGACGAAATTAAGGCGGTAATTCGTAAAGCAACTATTGATTGTAAAATGACGCCTGTTACTTGCGGCACTTCATATAAAAATCGCGGCGTACAGCCTCTGCTTGATGCGATTGTTGACTACATGCCCGCGCCAACTGATATTCCGCCAATTCAAGGCGTTAAACCTAACGGCGATGAAGATTCAAGACCGGCAAGCGATGACGAACCTTTTGCCGCGCTTGCTTTTAAAATTATGACGGATCCCTACGTCGGCAAACTTGCATTTTTCCGCGTTTACAGCGGCGTTTTAAAATCCGGCTCCTACGTTTACAATTCAACAAAAGGCAGAAAAGAACGTATCGGCAGAATTTTACAAATGCACGCCAATAACCGAAAAGAAATTGACACGGTTTACAGCGGCGATATTGCGGCGGCAGTTGGTTTAAAAGATACTACAACCGGCGATACACTTTGCGACGAAGGCAAGCAAATTATTCTTGAATCAATGGAATTTCCCGACCCCGTTATTTCAGTGGCGGTTGAACCTTCAACCAAAAACGATCAAGATAAAATGGGAATTGCACTTCAAAAATTGGCTGAAGAAGATCCAACTTTTAAAGTTCGTACTGACGCAGAAACCGGACAGACGATTATTTCAGGAATGGGCGAATTGCACTTACAGATTATCGTTGACAGGATGCTTAGAGAATTTCACGTTGATTGCAAAGTTGGCGAGCCGCAAGTTGCCTATCGTGAAACAATTCGTAAAAGTGCAAAGGCAGAAGGCAAATTTATTCGTCAAAGCGGCGGTCATGGACAATACGGGCATTGCTGGATTGAAATTTTCCCCAATGAAGTCGGCAAAGGTTTTGAATTTGAAAGTAAAATTGTCGGCGGCGTAATTCCTAAAGAGTATATCAATCCTATTGAGGCGGGCGTCAAGCAAGCTATGGAAAACGGCGTGCTTGCCGGTTATCCAATGGTTGACGTTAAAGCGGTTGTCTATGACGGCAGTTTTCATGAGGTTGACTCCAGCGAGGCGGCGTTCAAAATTGCAGGCTCAATCGCTTTCAAGGCGGCGGCTGAAAAGGCTAAGCCCGTTTTGCTTGAACCTTACGTTAAAGTTGAAGTTACCGTACCCGAAATTTATATGGGCGATGTTATCGGAGATTTAAACGCAAGGCGCGGCAAAATTGACGGTATGGAAACGCGCTCCGGCTTGCAAGTCATTCATGGATTTGTACCGCTTTCTGAAATGTTTGGCTACTCTACTGATTTAAGGTCGAAGACGCAAGGGCGCGGCACTTACTCAATGGAAGTTGCCTATTATGATGAAGTTCCCAAAACTATTGCTGATTCGATTGTTGCGAGAAACAAAGGCGAATAGCCACTTTGAAAGTGGCGGAACAGTTGCCGCAATTCTGGTTATTCGTTTTAGTTTATAAATTTTAATAAGTAAATTTTTTCCTAAATTAAGGAGTGTTTAATTTGGCAAAACAGAAATTTGACCGTAGTAAACCACACGTAAACATTGGTACTATCGGACATATCGATCATGGCAAAACTACTTTAACCGCAGCTATTACTAAAGTCCTTTCACAAAAAGGCTATGCAAAATATGAATCCTACGAAAACATTGATAAGGCTCCGGAAGAACGCGAACGCGGTATTACAATCAACACTGCACACGTTGAATACGAAACTGACAAACGCCACTATGCACACGTTGACTGCCCCGGTCACGCTGACTATATTAAAAATATGATCACCGGCGCGGCTCAAATGGACGGCGCAATTTTGGTTGTTGCAGCTTCTGATGGTCCTATGCCTCAAACTCGTGAACATATTTTGCTTGCTCGTCAAGTTGGTGTTCCCGCTATTGTTGTTTTCCTTAACAAAGTTGACCAAGTAGACGACCCTGAACTTTTGGAACTCGTTGAAATGGAAGTTCGTGAACTTTTGAGCAAATACGAATTCCCCGGCGATGATATTCCGATTATTGCAGGTTCAGCACTTTTGGCTCTTGAAGGCGACAAGGAACAAGAAGCTAACATTATGAAATTACTTGACGCTGTAGATGAATACATTCCTACACCTGAACGCGACAAAGATAAACCTTTCTTAATGCCTGTTGAAGACGTTTTCACAATCACAGGACGCGGCACAGTTGCTACAGGGCGTGTTGAACGCGGCGAATTGAAACTCAATGATCCTGTTGAAATCGTCGGACTGCGCGAAGAACCCAGAAAAACAGTTGCAACCGGTATTGAAATGTTCCGCAAACTTCTTGACAGCGCAGTTGCAGGCGATAACGTCGGCGTTCTCCTTCGCGGCGTTGACAGAAAAGAAATTGAACGCGGTCAAGTTTTGGCAAAACCCGGTACAATTCATCCGCACACCAAATTTAAAGCTCAAGTTTACGTCCTTACAAAAGATGAAGGCGGTCGTCATACTCCTTTCTTTGCAAACTATCGCCCGCAATTCTATTTCCGTACAACTGACGTTACCGGCGTAGTCGGCAATTTGAAAGATACTAACGGTGAACCCGCTGAAATGTGCATGCCCGGCGATCACATTGAAATGGACGTTGAACTCATTACTCCGATTGCTATTGAAAAAGGCTTGCTCTTTGCTATTCGTGAAGGCGGTCATACAGTCGGCTCCGGTCGCGTCATTGAAATTAACGAATAATTTTTTAAGGACTAGGGAATAAGGGCTAAGGACTAGGGATTAAAATTTTTTCCCTATATCCCTATTTCCCTATATCCCTCAAAAATAAGTTTTAGGGGTTAGGGGTAAAATCCTAGCCCTTATTGCTTGCTTGTAAATAACCGGCAGATGGCTTGGCTGATTTAAAGGCAATTTCTGCAGTCAAGGGAACTGCCGCGAATATGAGGAGGATAAAAATTGCCACAACAAAAACAACAAAAAAAATTGCGGATTCGCTTGAAGGCTTACGATCATAAATCGTTAGACCAGAGCGCGGCAAAAATCGTTGAAACTGCCCGCAAAAACGGCGCAATGGTTTCAGGGCCCGTTCCGCTTCCAACAGAAAAAAATATTTATACAATTCTTCGTTCGCCGCACGTCAACAAAGACTCCCGCGAACAATTTGAAATGAGAACTCACAAGCGTTTAATTGATATTCTTCAACCGACACAAAAGGCGATTGACGCGCTCGTACGCTTAGATCTTCCTGCCGGTGTTGACATCGAAATTAAGCTGTAAGGCGGAGGTGTGAACATTGGCTAAAACAATTTTAGGAATTAAACTCGGTATGACGCAAATTTTCACTGAAGACGGCAAAGTTATTCCTGTAACCGTTGTTGAAAGTGGAAATAATATTGTCATTCGCAACAAAACTGTTGATACTGACGGCTACTACAGCGTTCAACTCGGTTTCGGCGAAATTAAAGAAAAGAAAGTCAATAAACCTATGGCGGGGCAATTTAAAAAATTCGGCGTCAAGGCTGTAAAATATATTCGTGAAGTTCGTTTAGCGGCTGAATCCGAATATAAAATTGGCGATGTTATCGGCGTTGATATTTTTGCTGAAGGCGATTTGGTAGACGTTGTTGGAACTTCAAAAGGTAAAGGTTTTGCAGGCGGAATTAAACGCCATCACTTTGCACGCGGTCCAATGGGGCACGGCTCCAAGTCTCACAGAGAACCCGGCTCCACCGGTGCGATGCTTTCCGGTCCCGGCGGTCGTGTTATCAAAGGTAAAAAACTTCCCGGCAGAATGGGCGGCGTTCGTACCACAATTCAACGCTTGACTGTTGTTAAAGTTGACACTAACAGAAATCTTTTGCTGATTAAAGGCGCAATTCCCGGACCGAAAAAAGGTTTTGTTATCATTAAAGAAACGGTTAAACCGTCCAGAAAACACAGATAATAGAAAGGAGGACGAATGAAAATGCCTACATTATCAGTTTACGATATGAAAAATTCAAAAGTCGGCGATATTGAACTTAGCGCAGATATTTTTGATGTTGAAATGAACGCGGGGCTTGTTCATCAAGCAGTTGTAATGCAAATGGCGTCGTGGCGTCTCGGTACACACGCTACTAAAACTCGCGGCATGGTTCGCGGCGGCGGGCGCAAGCCTTGGAGACAAAAAGGTACAGGGCGTGCTCGCGCAGGTTCGCGCAGAAGTCCTCTTTGGCGCGGCGGCGGTACTATTTTTGGACCGCATCCCCGTGATTATTCTTTCACAATGCCGCGTAAACAACGCCGCCTTGCTTTAAAGTGCGTGCTTAGCGATAAAGTTAAAAGCGAAAATTTGATTGTACTTGACGATTTAAATTTTGACGTTCCAAAAACCAAAAACTTTGTCGAGTTCCAAAAAACTTTCGGCGTTGACAACTGCAAGGCTCTTTTCATTACTGAAGAATTGATTGAAAATGTTATGCGCTCTTCAAACAACTTACAAAACGCAAATGTTATCAGCGCGTTGCAACTTAACGTTTACGATATTTTGAACAGTGAAAAAGTTTTTATGACTAAATCTGCCGTTGCAAAAATTGAGGAGGTGTACATTTGATGGAAGCAAGAGATATTTTAATTCGCCCGCTTATTACCGAACGTACAACCGATTTAATGACGCAGGGCAAATATGTTTTTGTAGTCGATAAACGCGCCAATAAAATTCAAATTGCTGACGCCGTTAAGGAAGTTTTCAATGTCAAAGTTGAAAATGTCAACACGGTAAACGTTAAAGGCAAAACAAAACGCATGGGGCGCACTTCCGGCAAAACTGCAAGCTACAAAAAAGCTATTGTGAAACTTGCCGCCGGTGAAACTATCGAATTCTTCAGCGCGTAAAAATTTTTGAGGATTTGACGCAATGATAAAATCGCTGATAATGTTTATTTTCGGTAACGCACTTTGGGATAAACTTGTTGACTATTTCGGCTCGACTGAAGCCGTCGTTGAAGCGGCAGTTATCCTGATATTTGGAATTGCGATTGTTTGGTACTTTAGAGTAATTATAGCCGTTATCGTAATAATTCTTATTTTGCTACTGATTTTTAGTTGACGCCACAAATACTCAAGGAAAAAAATTTTAAATAAGATATTGTTAGAAATTTGGCGTTATGCTAAAATCACTAATTGTGGTTGTCAGTTGACGCCAAAATTTCTGCTTTATACAAAAAAAATAAATCAAGGAGGTACAAAGGTGGGAATTAAATCATTTAAGCCGTATTCTGCCGGACGCCGTTTTATGACGGTTTCAACTTTTGAAGAAATAACGACAGACAAGCCGGAAAAATCTTTGCTTGCGCCGCTGAAAAGTCATGGCGGGCGTAACCAACAAGGAAAATTAACGGTACGGCATCAAGGCGGCGGTCACAAACGCCGTTACAGAATTATCGATTTCAAACGCAACAAAGACGGTATCCCCGCAACCGTTGCAACCATCGAATACGATCCCAATCGCAGTGCAAGAATCGCCCTTTTAAATTATGCTGACGGCGAAAAACGCTATATCATCGCTCCTAACGGCTTGAAAGTCGGCGATAAAGTTGAATCCGGTCCGGAAGCTGATATTAAAGTTGGTAATGCTCTTCCACTGAAAAATATTCCTGTCGGTACTTTGATTCATAACATTGAAATGAAAATCGGCAAAGGCGGGCAAATGGTACGCAGTGCAGGCGCAGCCGCTCAACTTATGGCTAAAGAGGGCGATTACGCCACAATCAGAATGCCCTCCGGTGAAGTTCGTAAAATTCATATCAACTGCCGCGCGTCAATCGGACAAGTCGGCAATTTGGATCATGAAAATATTACAATCGGTAAAGCCGGGCGTTCACGCTGGATGGGTATTCGTCCTGCTAACCGCGGCGTTGTCATGAATCCTGTTGACCATCCGCACGGCGGCGGCGAAGGGCGTTCACCTGTCGGTCGCAAGAATCCTGTTACAAAATGGGGTAAATGCGCTATGGGTACAAAAACCCGCCGTAAAAAAGCTTCTGATAAACTTATTGTTCGTCGTCGTAAGTAATAACGAAGGGAGGAAAATGTTTTGTCACGTTCCGTAAAAAAAGGACCGTTTGTCGAAGAAAAACTTTTGAAAAAAATTGAGGCTCTTAACGCCGCCAATGATAAAAAAGTTATTCGTACTTGGTCGCGCAGCTCAACAATTCTTCCTGCGTTCATTACTCATACAATCGCAGTTCATGACGGCAGAAAACATGTGCCGGTTTACATTACTGAAGATATGGTCGGTCATAAACTCGGCGAATTTGCGCCTACTCGTACTTTCAAAGGACACGCCGGCGAAGAACGCAAAACTAAACTTAAATAAGGACTAGGGGTTAGGGATTAAGGGCTAGGGATTTTTCCGATTAATCCTTAAATTTTAGACACTAAAAAATTTTACTGAAAGGAGAAATTTTCATGGCTCAAGAAATTAAATCTGTCGCTAAATTCGTCAGAATTGCCCCGCGCAAAGTGCGTATCGTAGCTGATTTAATTCGTGGAAAATCAGTTGAAGACGCGCTTGCAATTTTGAAGTTCACACCTAAACGCGGCGCAGTTTTGCTCAATAAAGTTTTGCGCTCTGCCGTTGCCAATGCTGAAAATAATTTTGATTTGGACGCTGATAACTTGATTGTTTCAAAATGTTTCGTGGATCAAGGTCCTACTTTGAAACGTATTCATCCTCGTTCACGCGGGCAGGCGTTTTCAATCTTGAAACATACTTCACATATTACAGTTATTGTTTCTGAAAAAGAAAAAGAAGCTGCAAATTAATCTAACTGCAAAATAATTTTTAAATAAAAAATTTAAGGAGGGAAACAGTTTGGGTCAAAAAGTTCATCCGCATGGTATCAGACTTGGTATCGTCAAAACGTGGGATGCTAAATGGTACGCTGACAGAGATTTTGCAAAAAACCTTCACGAAGATATTAAAGTTCGCCGTGAACTCAAGAAAATGCTCTTTCAATCAAGCGTTTCTCGTATTGAAACCGAACGTTCAAAGAATCGCCTCAAACTGACTATTTATACTGCGAAACCCGGTATGGTTATCGGACGCGGCGGCGCAGGTATTGAAGATATTAAAAATCGTTTGAAGAAAATTACCGACAAACGCCTTGACATTAATATTTCTGAAATTCGTCAACCTGATCTTGACGCAACATTGGTCGCTGAAAATATCGCCGCGCAACTTGAACGCCGTATCGCTTTTAGACGCGCTATGAAACAGTCTGTCGGGCGTACAATGAGACTCGGCGCAAAAGGTATTAAAATTATGTGCAGCGGCAGACTCGGCGGCGCAGAAATTGCACGTTCAGAATCCTACCGTGAAGGCTCTATTCCTCTTCACACCCTGCGCGCTGATATTGACTACGGCTTTGCTGAAGCGAATACAACTTACGGCAGAATCGGTATTAAAGTTTGGATTTTTAAGGGCGAAATTTTGCCTGAAAAGAAAGTTCAAAACTCTCAACCTGCTGAAGGGAGCGATGAATGATGTTAATGCCTAAACGTACCAAATACCGTAAACAATTTCGCGGCAAAATGAAGGGCAAAGCTAACAAAGGTAACCAAATTGCACATGGTCAATACGGCTTGGTTGCATTGGAGCCCGCTTGGATCACTAACCGCCAAATTGAAGCCGCCCGTATCGCTATGACACGTTATATTAGGCGTGGCGGGCAAGTCTGGATTAAGATTTTCCCGGATAAACCGGTTACTGCTAAGCCGGCTGAAACTCGTATGGGATCAGGTAAAGGGTCGCCGGAATATTGGGTTGCTGTTGTTAAACCCGGGCGCGTCCTTTTTGAAATGGCGGGCGTTCCGCGTGAAATTGCCGCTGAAGCTATGAGACTTGCCGGGCACAAACTCCCTATCAAAACTAAATTTATTGAATCAGATCATCAAGGCGACGTTTTTGTTCCCGTCGTTGAAGAAACTCTTGCTGACGCCAAACGCGCCGCTCATAACGCCTTTGAAGCTGAAAAAGCCGCTGAAGAGGCTGAAACTGCTGATAAATCTGAAGGCGGTGACGCTAAATGAAACCTAATGAAATTCGTGATTTAACCGCCGCTGAACAAGCCGAAAAACTTAAGGAACTTAAAGAGGAACTTTTCAACCTTCGCTTCCAACACGCTACCGGGCAACTTGAAAATCCTATGCGCCTTCGTGAAGTTAAAAAGTCTATCGCCCGTATCAAAACCATTCAATCCGAAAATAAGGGCTAAGGGCTAGGGGTTAAGGATTAGTGAAAGGAGGATTATCTTGAGCGAAATTAAACGTAACGAACGCAAAACCCGTATCGGCAAAGTCGTTTCAAATAAAATGCAAAAAACTATCGTCGTTGCCATTGAGGAACTCGTTCAACACAAACTTTATAAAAAGTCCGTCAAACGTACCATCAAATTTAAAGTTCACGACGAAAATAACGAAGCCGGCGTCGGCGACCGCGTTCAAATTATGGAAACCCGCCCGCTCTCTAAAGAAAAACGCTGGCGGCTCGTTCAAATTATCGAAAAAGCTAAGTAGAAAGGAGAAATTTTCTTGATTCAACAACAAACTATGTTGAACGTGGCTGATAACACCGGCGCAAAAGATTTAATGTGTATCCGCGTGCTCGGCGGCTCTTTCCGTCGTTACGCCAATATCGGCGATATTATTGTTGCCAGCGTTAAATCTGCCGCTCCCGGCGGGCAAGTCAAAAAAGGCGACGTCGTTAAAGCCGTTGTCGTCCGTTCAAAAAAAGGTATCAAAAGACCCGACGGCTCTTATATTCGCTTCGATGAAAACGCCGCCGTTCTTATTAAAGAGGATAAAACCCCGCGCGGCACTCGTATTTTCGGACCCGTTGCCCGTGAACTGCGTGAAAAAGACTTTATGAAAATTATTTCCCTCGCTCCGGAGGTGCTCTAAATGCAGAAACTCCACGTTAAAAAGGGCGATACTGTTGTTGTACTTTCCGGCAAAGACAAGGGCAAGCAGGGTAAAATTATTTCCGCTCTCCCCAAAAAGTCTCAAGTTATCGTCGAAGATGTCAACAAGGTTAAACGCCACACTAAACCCAGTTTAAAGGCTCCTCAAGGCGGTATTCTTCAAAAAGAAATGCCCCTCGACGTTTGCAAGGTTCAGCTTATTTGCCCCGCCTGCAACAAGCCTACCCGTATTGGTCATAAAATTGTTGACGGCAAAAACTACCGCTCTTGTAAAAAGTGCGGTGAAGTTGTCGACGCCGCCAAATAGAAAGGAGGTTTACCGTGAACAGACTGCTTGAAAAATATAAATCTGAAGTTATCCCCGCCCTCACTCAAAAATTTTCCTACGGCAACATTATGCAAGTCCCTAAACTTGAAAAAATCGTTATCAATATCGCTTGCGGTGATGCCGTCGGTAACAGCAAGGCTCTTGAAGCCGCCGTTAATGATTTAACTACCATTTCCGGTCAAAAACCCGTTGTTACTCGTGCTAAAAAATCTCTCGCTGCGTGGAAATTGCGTAAGGGTATGGCTATCGGTTGCAAGGTTACTTTGCGCGGTCAGCGTATGTATGAATTCCTTGATAAATTTATGAATATCGCACTTCCCCGCGTTCGTGACTTTCGCGGCGTCAATCGCAATTCTTTTGACGGTCGCGGCAACTACGCTATCGGCGTCAAGGAACAATTAATCTTCCCTGAAATTGAGTATGATAAAATCGATAAAATCCGTGGTATGGATATTATCATTGTTACTACTGCTAAATCTGACGAAGAAGCCCGCGAATTCCTTTCGCTTTTGGGTATGCCCTTCGCCAATGCTTAATTAGGGAAGGTGTTTACTAAATGGCTAAAAAAGCTTTAATCGAAAAATGGTCTAAAGAACCGAAATATAAAACTCGCCGCTATAATCGCTGCAAAATTTGCGGGCGTCCGCACGGCTATATGAGAAAATTTGATATGTGCCGTATTTGTTTCCGTGAACAGTCTTACGCCGGAGCTATTCCGGGCGTTACTAAATCCAGTTGGTAATTTTTTGAAGGGAGGATATCGGTTACTTATGGCAATGACTGATCCTATTGCTGATATGTTAACACGTATTCGCAATGCAAATTCTGTCTATCATGACAAAGTTGAAATTCCGGGCTCGAAGATTAAAACCGCTATTGCGGAAGTTCTCAAGCAGGAAGGTTACATTAAAGACTACACTTTCGCGCAGGATAACAAACAAGGCATTCTCACGGTCTTTTTGAAATACGGCGCGGAGCGTGAAAAAGTCATTACCGGCATTCAGCGCATTTCCAAACCCGGCTTGCGTCAATATTCAAGGAAAAAGGAACTTCCAAGAGTTTTGGGCGGGCTCGGTATCGCTATCATTTCTACTTCAAAGGGAATTATGAGCGACAAACAGGCTCGTAAAGCGGGCTTAGGCGGCGAAGTTATCGCTTACGTTTGGTAAAGGGGTGCTGATATGTCAAGAATTGGTAGAGCACCAATTACTATTCCCGCCGGTGTTACCGTTACAATCGACGAGAATAATTTGGTGAAAGTTAAAGGTCCTAAAGGCGAACTTTCGCGCAGGATCTCTCAAGATATGAAAATAAGCATCGAGGGCAATATTTTAACGGTTGCACGCCCTTCAGATGATAAAACGCACAGAAGTTTACACGGACTCTCACGCACGCTCATTAATAATATGGTTGTCGGCGTTACTGCCGGTTTTACAAAAAATCTTGAAATTACGGGCGTCGGTTACCGCGCGGCTAAACAGGGCAAAAATTTACAACTCGCTCTGGGCTATTCTCACCCTGTCATTATTGAACCGCCCGCCGGTATTACCCTTGAGGCTCCCACTGCTACTACTATCACTGTTCACGGTTTCGATAAAGAATTAGTCGGCGCAGTTGCCGCAAATATTCGTAAATGGCGTCTGCCTGAACCTTATAAAGGCAAGGGTATTAAATACGCCGGTGAACATATCCGCCGTAAGGAAGGCAAAGCCGGCGGCAAAAAGTAGGAACTAGGGCTTAGGGTCTGGGGATTAGGGATTTTTTCCTGATAACTGACACCTAAAACCTGACAGCTAAAATGAAGGGAGAAAAAGTGTATGCTTCTCAATGCAGATAAAAATAAAGAACGTCAGAAGCGTCATTTGCGCATTCGCAGTCACATTCACGGCACGGCTGAACGCCCCCGCTTGAATGTTTTCCGCAGTCTTGCTCATATCTACGTACAGATTATTAACGATGAAAAGGGCGTAACACTCACTGCGGCAAGTTCACTCGATAAAGATTTTGAAGGCATCGGCGGCAATATCGAAGGCGCAAAAAAAGTCGGCGCGGCTATTGCCAAAAAAGCATTGGCTGCCGGTATTACTGAAGTTGTATTCGATCGCGGCGGCTATATCTATCACGGCAGAGTTAAAGCTCTTGCTGAAGCTGCACGTGAAGGCGGTTTAAAATTCTAAGCAAAGGAGGTTTACACATTGCCAAGAAATGACAGAATCGATAGAGACGACAGAAGAAATGACAGAATCGAAAACGAAACTCCGGAATACGAAGAAAAAGTTGTTTTTATAAATCGTGTTGCAAAAGTTGTTAAAGGCGGTCGTCGCTTTTCATTCAGTGCGTTGGTTGTTGTTGGAAATAAAAACGGTAAAGTCGGTGTAGGACTCGGCAAAGCCGCTGAAGTTCCTGAAGCTATCAGAAAAGGTATTGATGACGCCAAAAAGAATCTTATTGAAGTTGCGCTTAAAGATCGTTCAATTCCTCACGGTGTAGTTGGAGTTTTCGGCGCGGGCAGAGTTATGTTGCGTCCGGCGTCAAAAGGTACAGGCGTTATTGCCGGCGGTCCTGCGCGTGCAGTATTGGAACTTGCAGGCGTTCATGATATTTTGACAAAATCGCTCGGCTCTTCCAATCCCAATAATATGGTTCGTGCAACTTTGGAAGGCTTAAAAATGTTGAAACGTGCGGAAAATGTTGCACAGTTGCGCGGTAAAACTGTCAAAGAATTGTTTGTATAGGAGGACTGAATTGTGGCTAAATTAAAAGTTACTTTAACCAAAAGTCTTATCGGTCATCCTGAAACTCAACGCAAAACAGTTCGTGCACTCGGACTTCGCAAAACTAATTCCAGCGTAATTGTTGAAGACGTACCGACAATTCAAGGGCAGATTTTCAAAGTTAAACACTTGGTTAAAGTCGAAGAAATTAAGGACTAGGGGCTAGGGACTGGGGACTAAGGAAAAATCCCTTATCCTTAATCCTTAGTCCTTAATCCTTAAAAAGGAAGGTTACAAAATGAAATTACATGAACTTAAACCTGCTGAAGGTTCACGCAAAGATGAAACCCGCGTAGGGCGCGGCACAGGTTCCGGCAGAGGCAAAACTTCTTGTCGCGGTCATAAAGGACAAAACGCACGCAGCGGCGGCGGAGTTCGCCCCGGCTTTGAAGGCGGGCAAATGCCTATTTATCGTCGCTTGCCGAAACGCGGCTTTAAAAATATTTGGGCGAAAAAATTTGCTGAAGTTAATGTTGAAACTTTAAATCGTTTTGAAGACGGCGCAGAAGTTGACGCAGTTGCACTCGTCGAAGAAGGAATTTTGAAAAATGTTTACGACGGGATCAGAATTTTGGGCAACGGCGAAATTACAAAAAAATTGACAGTCAGAGCGCAGGGATTTACCAAAACTGCTGTACAAAAAATTGAGGCGGCGGGCGGTAAAACTGAGGTGATTTGAAGTGCTTGAGGCACTGTCAAATATTGTAAAAATCCCCGAACTCCGCCAACGAATTATTTTCACTTTGATAATGTTTGGAGTATTTCGGATGGGGACGCACATACCGGTACCCGGGGTGGACCCGACGGCGATAGAGCAGTTGTTTAATAACGGGAGCCTTTTTGGGTTGCTGGATTTATTTTCAGGCGGGGCGTTCAGTAAGTTTTCGATATTCGCAATGAGTATCACGCCGTATATCAACGCGGCGATAATAATGCAGTTGTTGACGGTGGTATTACCGACGCTTGAGCAATGGAGCAAGGAAGGCGCGGAGGGTCATAAAAAGACAACGAAAGTAACGCGGCAGTTGACGGTAGTACTTGCGTTTTTCCAAGCGTTGGGGATGTCAATAGGGTTGAAAGCGGCGATACTGAATCCAAATCCGGTAAATATTTTAATCATTGCGATAACGCTGACCGCCGGTACAACGCTTTTAATGTGGATAGGCGAGCAGATAACGGCGCAGGGCGTAGGAAACGGAATTTCGCTGATAATCTTTGCGGGGATAGTGGCGGCGTTGCCAAAAAATATCGGGATAATCTATCAGTACTTGCAGGCGGGCACGATAAACTATTTCAGCGTTGTATTTTTTGCAATAATCGCAGTTTCAATGATAGTTTTTGTAATATTTGTTGAGGCGGGTTACAGGCGCGTACCAATCACGTATGCAAAGCGGGTAGTTGGAAGCCGAGCATACGGCGGGCATACTTCACACATACCGCTGAAAGTCAATCAAGCCGGCGTCATTCCAATAATTTTTGCGTCAAGCGTGTTAATGTTCCCGCTTACCGTCGCGCAGTTTGTCGAAAATCCAACGATACGCCAAATAGCATCTTACCTTGAATGGGGGACGCCGCTGCAAACTGCAATTTACGTTTTGCTGATAGTTTTCTTTACGTACTTTTACACGGCGGTTACAGTCAAAATCCCTGATATGGCGGAAAACTTGAAAAAGTATGGCGGTTTCATACCGGGAATAAGACCGGGACAGCCGACGGCAGATTATATTGACTTTGTTTTGACAAGATTAACATTAGCCGGAAGTATTTTTTTATCGTTCATCGCAGTTTTGCCGACGTTAATTGCCGGAGCGACGCACATTCAGGGCGTATATTTCGGCGGCACGGCGTTATTAATCGTTGTAAGCGTTGCACTTCACACAATGAAACAAATTGAAGCAATGGTCGTTATGCGGCACTATGAAGGCTTTATGAAGTAGTGTGATAGTTGGATAGTGTGATGGTGTTGTAGTTACTACCACACTACCCCACTACTCCACTACCCCACTAAAAATCGACCGAAGGGAGATTTTACAAATGCAACTGATACTTATGGGACCGCCCGCCGCCGGAAAAGGTACGCACGCGGCAGAATTGGTTAAAAAATTTAATATACCTCAAATTTCAACCGGCGATATGTTCCGCGCGGCTGTCAAAGAAGGTACAGAGTTAGGCAAAAAAGCTGCTGAATGTATGAAGAGCGGCGCGCTTGTACCGGATGAAGTTACTGTTGGAATTGTCAAAGAACGTTTAGCTAAGCCGGATTGTTCCAACGGCTTTATACTAGATGGATTCCCGCGCACGGTCGAACAGGCAGACGCACTTGAAAAAATTTTGTCAGATTCAGGGAAAAAGTTGGACAAAGTTTTAAATATTCACGTACCGGCGGAAGATTTAATTGAACGCGCAGTCGGTCGCAGAATCTGCAAAACTTGCGGCGCAACCTACCACGTCAAATTTAATCCCTCAAAAAAAGATTCTGTTTGTGATAATTGCGGCGGCGAACTTTACCAACGCGCAGACGATAACGCAGACACCATGAAAAATCGTTTGAGCGTCTATGAAGCCTCAACGCGCCCTCTCATTGAATACTACAAAAAACTCGGAAAATACACCGAAATTGACGGCAGACAGCCAATCGGTAAAGTTACTGAAGACTTGGTAAAAGTTTTGTCATCGGTGAAGAATTGAGGTAAAAACGATGTCAAAACAAGATGTAATTGAAGTAGAAGGCAAAGTTCTTGAAGCCCTGCCAAACGCAATGTTTCAAGTAGAGTTGGAAAACGGGCATACAGTTTTGGCGCACGTTTCCGGCAAAATTCGCATGAACTTTATCAGAATCTTACCCGGCGACAAAGTAACAATCGAACTTACCCCGTACGATTTGACGCGCGGCAGAATCACTTATCGCTTTAAATAATTCGTTGTTTGAAGGTCAAAAATTGGCGAAAGTTTACGCCGAAAATCAGGATAATTTTTAAATTAATTTGTTTTCAAGAAAAATTTTAGTAGACAAAATAAAAAATTTATGTTACATTACTGATTCGTTAAGGAGGCGGTAATTTTGAAAGTAAAGCCGTCAGTAAAGCGTCTTTGCGATAAATGCAAAATTATTAAGCGCAAGGGGCGCGTTATGGTTATTTGTGAAAATCCCAAGCACAAACAGCGTCAGGGATAATTTTTTTGAGGAGGTGAAAATTTTATGGCACGTATAGCCGGTGTAGATTTGCCACGTGATAAAAGAATTGAATATGCTTTGACGTATATTTTCGGAATTGGTTTGCCGACGTCACAAAAAATTTTGGAAATGACGGGCGTTAATCCCAATACCCGCACAAAGGATCTCACGGATGATGAAGTTGTAAAACTTCGTGATGCTATCGATCATAATTTCGTTGTCGAAGGCGATCTTCGTCGCGATATTCAGATGGACATTAAGCGACTCATTGATATTGGCTGCTATCGCGGACGCCGCCATCGTCTCGGTCTTCCTGTTCGTGGACAAAACACCAAAAATAATGCTCGTACTCGCAAGGGTCCGAAAAAACTTGTTCAAGGCAAAAAGAAAGACTAGTGCGGTAGTGTGATAGTGTTGTAGTGCGGTAGTAAAAACTATCACACTATCCAACTACAACACTACCGGACTACAGAAGGAGGCAAAACTGTGGCAACTAAGAGAACAGTTCGCAAACAGAAAAAAGTTCGCAAGAATATAGAATACGGCGTGGCGCATATCAGCTCCACGTTTAACAATACAATAGTTACAATCACTGATAAAAGCGGCAACGCCCTTTCTTGGGCAAGTGCAGGCGGGCTCGGTTTTCGCGGCTCGCGTAAAAGCACACCTTTTGCGGCACAACAAGCGGCTGAAGTTGCGGCAAAGGCTGCAATGGAACATGGCTTGAAACAGGTTGAAGTTTATGTTAAAGGTCCCGGCGCAGGGCGTGAAGCGGCTATTCGTTCGTTGCAGGCAACAGGGCTTGAAGTCAATATGATTAAAGACGTTACGCCCATTCCGCACAACGGCTGCCGCCCGCCAAAACGCAGAAGAGTTTAATGGAGGTATTTTTTTATGGCAATAGACAGAGTACCGGATTTAAAACGCTGCCGCGCACTTGGGATTGAACCCGCCGTTATTGGGCGTGCTCGTCAATCAAAGCGCAAGCCGCAACGTGCCCAGCGTAAAGTCAGTGAATACGGTTTACAGCTCAAAGAAAAACAAAAAGCTAAATTTATTTACGGCGTCCTTGAACGTCAATTCCGCAATTACTACGAAAAGGCAAAGAAAATGCAGGGCGTTACCGGCGAAAATCTTTTGATACTTTTGGAACGCCGCATTGACAACGTTATTTTCAGACTCGGTTTCGCAAATACCCGCCGTCAAGCCCGCCAAATTGTTACTCACGGACATATTACGGTAAATGGTAAACGCCTTGACATTCCGTCGGCTCTCGTTAAAGTCGGCGATGTTGTTGAAGTTTGCGAAAAAAGCCAAACTAACGAACTTTTCAAAGCAATGAAAGAAACTAACAACGCTTTAAGCGCGCCCGCGTGGCTTGAATCAGATCAAGCTAACCTCAAGGGTAATGTTGTAAGATTTCCAAGCCGCGATGAAATTGATGTTCCAATTAATGAACAGTCAATCATTGAGTTGTACTCCAGATAATAAACTACCCGCTGTGATTTTGGTATATCAAAACGGCAGGAGGTTTATGTTTAGATGATAGACATCGAAACAAAAATTGAAGTAGAGGAACTCAGCAGCGACGGAAAATACGGAAAATTTATCTGCGAGCCGTTGCATCCGGGATTTGGACACACAATAGGTAACGGGCTCCGCCGTATGCTTTTGTCTTCACTTGAAGGCGCGGCGGTTACGTCGATAAAAATTGATGGCGTTTTACACGAATTTTCAACAATTACCGGCGTAACTGAAGACGTTACAAATATTGTGCTGAATATCAAGCAACTTTGCCTGAAAATGGAAGGCGAAGAACCGCACACCATAAGAATTGACGCTGACGGCGAAAAAGGTATTGTCAAAGAAATTACCGGCGCGGACGTTATCTGCGATGCCGACGTTGAAGTCGTCAATAAAGATTTGCATATTGCAACCCTTAACGAAAAAGGCAGCTTGCATATGGAAATGAGAGTTGAACACGGCTACGGTTACGTTTCTGCAGATAAAAATAAAACCAATGAAGATATTATCGGCACAATTCCTATCGATGCAATTTTTTCGCCAATAATGCGCGTAAGCTACGAAGTTAAAGATACGCGCGTTGGCAATGTTATGGACTACGATAAATTAATTTTGGAAGTTTGGACGAACGGTACAATTAAACCGATTGAGGCACTTTCTAAGGCGTCAGAAATTTTTATCGGCAATTTAAAACTTTTTCAAACGATTGAAGATTTTACCGTTGAAGAAGTTGTACCTGAAGAAGAAGACCCCGATTCACAACTTCCGGCAAGTGTCGTCGTTCCTACTTCCCCTGAAGATGACATTCAAAGAAAACTCAATACCACTATTGAAGATTTGGATTTATCAGTCAGATCCTTTAACTGCTTGAAACGTGCCGGTATAAGCGTTGTAGGCGATTTGGTTGCACGCTCTGAAGAAGATATGATGAAAGTTCGTAATCTCGGACGAAAATCTTTGGAAGAAGTCAAAAAGAAATTGGAAGAAATGGAATTGTCTTTCAAGCCCGGCGATAATAACTATTTACCTGAAGAATAATTTTGAAGAGAGGATAAAGTTATGAGTTATAGAAAACTCGGCAAGAACTCCGGCGCAAGAAAAGCGTTGTTTAAAAGTCTTCTCGCCGCACTTTTTACTCATGGACGAATTGAAACGACCGAAGCACGCGCTAAGGAACTTCGCAAATTTGCCGAAAAAGTTATAACGCTTGCAAAACGCGGCGATCTTGCCGCGCGTCGTTTGGCAATTCAAGCCGTTGCAGATGTTGGAGTTGTTCATAAAGTTTTTGAAGAAATTCCCGAAAAGTACGCCGACAGATCCGGCGGTTATACAAGAATTTTGAAACTCGGTCCGCGTCGCGGCGATGCTGCACCAATGGTTTTAATGGAGCTTGTTTAATAAAAAAATTGTCGGTACACGGGATTTTTGAAAGTATCGTCGAAAAACCGGCGGCTTAAAAAATTTTGAATTTTAATTTGACAGAGCTAAAAATTGTCGGTACACGGGATTTTTGAAAGTATCGTCAAAAAACCGGCGGCTTAAAATTTTTGAAACTTAATTTGACAGAGCTAAAAAAATTTGCCCGTACACGCGCCAGAATGCCCCTACAATCAATTTTCTAAGCTCAATGGTACAAATGAATTAAAAAAGTTTGAAGATGGCTTAAAATCGATTCTGTGCGCTTACAGCTAAAATTTTTTAGATGATGAAAATACTTTGTGATATATTTCCGCAGGAGGTTTACGTTCAATGGTTGAGATTTTTGGAAAATATTTAACAGGAAAAGTCGCACTTGTTACGGGAGCGTCACGCGGAATAGGGCGCGCCATTGCGTTGAAACTTTCTGACGCGGGCGCAAAGGTCGCTATAAATTTTGCAGGCAATGTTGAAAAAGCTGAAGAAGTTAAAGCTGAAATTGAATCACGCGGCGGAGAAGCTATTCTCGTTCAAGGCAAAGTTGATAATTTTGAAGCAGTCAATGACATTGTAAAAAAAATCGTCGAAACGTGGGGAACGGTCGATATTTTGATTAACAACGCCGGTATTACACGCGATAACCTTTTACTGAAAATGAGCGAAAGTGATTTTGATGAAGTTATTGCAACGAATTTAAAGGGCGTTTTTAACTGTACTAAGGCTGTAACGCGGATCATGATGAAAAATCGCAGTGGACGAATTGTAAATATGACTTCAGTTGTCGGCTTGATTGGAAACGCAGGACAGGCGAATTACGCGGCGGCAAAGGCAGGAATTACAGGCTTTACCAAATCTGCCGCAAAAGAATTGGCACCACGCGGCGTCACGGTTAATGCAATCGCGCCCGGTTTTATCACTACAGATATGACAGCAAAACTGTCTGATAAAATCAAGGAATCAACTGTTACTCAAATTCCAATGGGAAAATTCGGCACGCCTGAAGACGTTGCAAATTTGGCGGCGTTTTTGGTTTCCGAGCAAGCGGCTTACATTACCGGGCAAGTTATAAATGTTGACGGCGGCATGGCAATGTAAGCTAAAATCTTGAAAGGAGGTGTAATGTGTGTCAACTTTTGATAGAGTAAAAAAGATTGTAGTTGAACAACTCGGCGTTGAAGCTGATGAAGTTCAAATGTCTTCAACTTTTGTGGACGATCTCGGCGCAGATTCTCTTGACATTGTAGAATTGATTATGGCGTTCGAGGAAGAATTCAATATCGAAATTCCGGACGAAAAAGCCGAAAAAATTAAAACCGTTGAAGATGTTGTAAAATACATTGACGAAGTTTAAAAAAATACATTGAAAAAAAATCAAATCCCGTGAAAGAACTTCGCGGGATTTTTTTTCGCCAATAAGTGAAATTAACGTGATTGACAGGTAATTTTGTCAATATTATAATTACAAAGGTTTTTAAGTAGTTAAAAAACGGAAAAAATTGGAGGTCTGCCTGTGAAACTTCCGGAACTAAAAATAGGAGATAAAACAGCAAAAATACCGATAGTGCAGGGCGGTATGGCAATTCGATTATCGACTGCGCGACTTGCGGCGGCAGTTGCAAATGAAGGCGGGATAGGTTTAATTGCGGCGTCCGGTATGTCACACCCCGAATTGCGCTACGAAATAAAATTGGCGCGTTCACTTACAAACGGGATTATCGGTATAAATATCATGGTGGCGGCGTCTGATTTTGCGGGAATTGTACGGACGGCGATTGATGCCGGAATTGATTTAATAGTTGCCGGCGCGGGATTTTCACGGGATATTTTTGGACTCGGCAAAGAATCCGGTACGCCAATAGTTCCAATAGTTTCTTCAGTCAAGCTTGCAAAAATTTCAGAAAAGCTTGGCGCGGCGGCTATTGTTGTTGAAGGCAAAGAGGCAGGCGGGCATTTGGGAACTGATATTTCTGCACGTGAACTTATTCCGCCAATTCGCGCAGCGGTAAAAATTCCGGTAATTGCGGCGGGCGGAGTTTTAACCGGCAAAGATATTGCTGATATGCTGAAAATGGGCGCAAACGGCGTTCAAATGGGTTCAAGATTTGCGGCAAGCTTAGAATCTAACGGCGCGCCAAGTTTGAAAGAATATTATTTAAAATCGCAACCTGAAGACGTTGTAGTTATCAGCAGTCCCGTCGGCTTGCCCGGTCGCGCAGTACGTACGCCGTTTTCAAAGCGCGTTATGGAGGGCAAAGTTCCGCCGAAAACTTGTGATTCTTGCCTTAAAGCTTGCAAACACAATTTCTGCATTGTACGGGCGTTGACGCGCGCGCAGCAGGGCGATTTAGAAACCGGCTTAGTTTTTACCGGCGAATATATGCCGCGTATCAAAGAAATTTTGCCGGTTAAAGAAATTATCAGTCAACTTGTTACAGAGGCTGAAAATAGTTTTGTAGTGGAATAGTGTTGTGGTTGTGTAGTAAAAAACTATCGCACTACACCACTACCCAACTACACCACTACCACACTACACTGAAGGGAGCGTTTTAATTGAAAAATCGAGTAGTCATTACAGGACTTGGACCCGTAACGCCTATTGGAATTGGTAAAGAAAACTTTTTAGACGGTTTGAAAAACGGCAAAAACGGTATAGACAGAATTACGCAGTTTGACGTTACAGAATATGCTTGCCAAATTGCCGGTGAAGTAAAAAATTTCAACCCTGAAGATTTTATCGACAAAAAAGAATCTAAGCGAATGGACAGTTACACGCAGTTTGCATTTGCCGCCGCAAAACTTGCGCTTGAGGATTCAAAACTCAATCTTGAAACTATAAATCGTGACCGCGCAGGAGTTTTTGTAGGAAACGGTATTGGCGGTATGCAAACTCTTCATAATCAGTACGAAAAACTTTTCAGTAAAGGTCCTTCAAAAATCAGCCCGTTTTTTATTCCGATGACTATTGCGAATATGGCGGCGGGACAAATTGCCATTGCGTTTGGTATTCACGGACCGGCAGAAGCGATTGTTACAGCCTGCGCGAGCGGCACAAATTCTATTGGCAATGCTTTTTGGGCAATTCAAAACGGTGAAGTTGACTATATGTTTGCCGGAGGTTGCGAGGCGGCAATTTCACCGGCGGGCGTTGCAGGTTTTACTTCAATGAAGGCACTTTGTACGGATCATAATGACGACCCCGCGCACGCCTCAAGACCGTTTGATAAAAACCGCAGCGGATTTGTAATGGGCGAAGGCGCAGGAATTGTTTTGCTTGAAACGCTTGAAAGTGCAAAGGCGCGCAATGCTCATATCTACGCCGAAATTATAGGTTACGGCAGAAATAATGACGCTTACCACATTACAACGCCCGCGCCGGGTGGCGAATTTCAGGCAAAATGTATGCAACTTGCGATTGACAACGCCGGAATTAAACCGGAAGAAATTGACTACATTAACGCTCACGGCACGTCAACGCACTTTAACGACGCCGGAGAAACTCAAGCAATTAAAACTGTTTTTGGCGACCACGCCTACAAATTGGCTGTATCGTCTACAAAGTCAATGACAGGGCACATGCTCGGCGCGGCGGGCGGTATGGAAGCTATTGCAACAGCTCTTACTATTGACACTGGAATTATTCCACCAACAATCAACTATGAAACGCCCGACGAAGGCTTAGACTTAGACTATGTGCCGAATAAATCCCGCGCCGCTGAAGTCAACGTTGCTATGTCAAATTCATTCGGATTCGGCGGACACAACGCCTGTATTGTTTTAAAAAAATATAGTGATTAATTATGTTAAAAGAAAAACTTGAACTTGCACCTTTGAACGCTGCGCGACGCCGTCAACTCCGCAGATTTGCCGAAAAATTAGGCGTCGAATTTGAAAATATTGAACTCTTGCACGTAGCACTAACTCATAAATCTTACGCAAAAAAAGTTGAGGAAGATGCAGAAGCCGCCAATAAACCCGTAAAAAAAATCGCCCATAACGAGCGATTTGAATTTTTGGGCGACGCAGTTTTAGAATTGGCGTCAAGTACTTATCTTTTCAACAAGTTTTACAATCTTTCAGAGGGCGAATTGACGAAAACCCGCGCCGCTATCGTTTGCGGTTCCACGCTTGCCAAAATTGCAAAAAAATTGGGATTCGGCGATGTTTTGCTTTTAAGTTTCGGCGAAAACGCGGGCGGCGGGCGTGAACGTGAATCCAACCTTGAGGACGCCTTTGAAGCAGTTATAGGCGCAATTTATCTTGACAAAGGCTGGGAAGTTGCGAAAGATTATATTTGGCGGCAACTTGAAGATGAATTTAGAAATGCCAAAGTTGGAAAAATTACAGTCGACGCTAAATCAGTTTTGCAGGAATATTCGCAACGAAAATACGGCGGCGCACTTCCCGAATACATTGAAATAAGTATGGACGGACCGCCGCACGAAAGGCACTTTGAATGCGCAGTAAAACTTGAGGACGGCGAAATTTACGGCTACGGTGACGGCAAAAGTAAACAGCTTGCCGAAAAAATGGCAGCTGAAGAGGCTTTAAAAAAATTAAAAATTATCGATTAAAAATCAGACTCGGAAATTTTTTCGAGTCTTTTTTGATTGTAATTTTTACAGGCGTTGACAAAACTTTTGGCAGCATTTGGACAACCGGCAAAATGTATGTGCAAGTACGACGCCACAATATTTTTTTCAGTGAAACCTGCGCGATAGTCTTTGCCGGTACGAATACGCTTGCAAGCGAAAATATTTTTGTCATCAAAAATTTCAGCCGTCGAAAAATGGAACTCGTGCGCGTGTAACTTGTCGCCCGCCTTGCCAATTATACAATCCTGCAAAATTTCCGCCTCAACATAGCCTACAGTTTGCAGTTTGTCAGTCATAACCGCTCGCGCAGGAATGACGCCGCACATTTCAAAATTAAAACCGCCCCAAAAATCTGTAATGGAATTCATCAAGTACATAAAGCCGCCGCATTCTGCGTAAATCGGCAAATTGTTTTCAGCCGCCGTCCGAATTGCAAGGCGGATTTTTTTATTGGCTTG
>CALDHY010000107.1 GCA_937901445.1 uncultured Selenomonadales bacterium | reverse complement strand
AATCTCGACATTCTGCTGCCAGTTGGTATTTCGTTCTATACCTTCCAAGCGGTGGGCTATTCCGTTGATGTTTATCGGGGCACCATCAAGGCAGAACGCAACTTCATTACATACGCTTTGTTTGTCTCATTCTTTCCGCAGTTGGTGGCTGGCCCTATTGAAAGGGCGAAAAACCTGTTGCCTCAATTCCACGAGGAACACACTTTCAAATACGATGATGTGGCAGAAGGTTTCAAGCAGATGCTATGGGGCTATTTTATGAAACTATGTGTGGCCGACCGCTTGGGTGCATACGTTGATGCGGTGTACAACAATGTGGGTAACCATAATGGAACCAGCATGATTGTGGCAACAATCTTCTTCACTTTCCAGATTTATTGCGATTTTGGCGGCTATTCCAATATCGCCATTGGTGCCGCCCGTGTTATGGGTTTTAGGCTGATGGAGAATTTTAAGCGTCCATATCTTTCCATGTCAATCAAAGAGTTTTGGAAACGTTGGCACATTTCGCTCTCCTCGTGGTTCATGGATTACGTGTATATTCCGTTGGGTGGCAATCGGGTGAAGTACGGCAGGCATTTGCTCAATCTGATGATCACGTTTTTGGTGAGTGGCATCTGGCATGGTGCCAACTGGACGTTTGTGCTTTGGGGTGCATTGCATGGCGTTTATTTGGTGATAGGCAATGTGTTTCGAAAGTATGTTTACAACCCCAAACAAGAAAGCGTTTTATCCAAGCTCGTTAGTGTGGCGTTTTGCTTCGCGTTGGTGGCTTTCGCTTGGGTTTTCTTTAGAGCTAATACGGTTGAGGATGCGTTCGTCGTCATTGGAAAGATGGTCGCAGATTTGGGTAAACCGTTTGTAGATTCAAATCTTTTCTCATATGGTTTGATTTCCTTGTTTGTTTTGAGTGTCAAGGATATTAAAGACCAGTTCTTGTTGAATGTCAGATTCCTTCATTCTAAACGTGTTTGGTGGAACATCGTATCAGTAGTCGGAATGATAACGTTTATCTTTTTGTTCGGTGCTTTGGATGGCAGTGATTTTATTTATTTCCAATTCTAATGTGATTATGAAGAAGTTTTTATCCTTTTTTTAGGGCTACTTTCATGCTTACTTTTTTTGGTTGATTGATACTTGAAATTACTCATACTATTTATTTCTTCTAGTTTTTGACACACATTTCTTCTCGTTTTTTTATAGTATGTGATCAACTGGTTTTCATCCATTTTATCTCTTTTTATAAAAGTTAAATATTCTAAACTGTTTTTTTCCTCTTTTTCCATCTCATTTTTTAGCATATCTATATTTTTCATGTTATTAGTTATTACATCAGTTTCTGATGTTATTGTCTTCAAAGGTTGAATTGAAGCAGTAATAGGTTTAAATATTTCACTTATTCTTGTATTTTCATTTCTTTTTAATGAAAAATAATCAAATCTAACATCTTTTTCTTTCTTTTTCTTTAAAGTTTGTTTACTATGCGAATACAAAGGCTCTTGAATAATTGAATTATTTTCAACGAAAATCATATCTCTATTATTGAATCCAAAGCCTACATGTGTAGCTTCATTTTTTACCTTTTTTATTCTATTGAAGGCAATGGAATTCTTTACATTTGAAAAAAAATTAATTTTATTTTTGTTGGTGATATAACTCCGCGCCGTGATTTTATAATAAAAACTTTCAATGATATTGATAACGTTCAGCTTACGGCTTTGGGAGATATGGTTCCAATTCCGCGCGTTTTATTTTCAAAAACAGATGTTGTTTGTGCTATTTCACAATCTGCGCGATTTGCCGCAAATGAAGGCGTTTTAACTATTGTTGGAAGTGCAATAGAAAATCAAGTATCCGCCACGCCCGGCGTTTTGGGCTATGATACTGTTGAGCAAGTTCACGGTGCAGGAACTTTTTCATATGTTGAGGCGTTGGAAAGAGTTTTGGTTAAACGTTTGTATGACGATAAAGAATACAGCTTGCCAAAATTGCGACCCGCTGAAGAATACTATGAAAAATTTGGGATTATCGTAGAAAACGCCGCGCCTACAAAAGAGTACTACATTGAGCGGCTTTCACGTGAAAGAATCCGCGAGTGGACGGCAATTTTTCCGTTTGCAAGTGTTGCACGCGGGACAAGAGTAGTATTTTTTGGAGCTACCGAAATTTACAAAGATTATCGCAGACAAATTAAAAGTCAATCAGATGTTATATTTATATTTGGCAGAGAATATATTACTCAAATTTCGCCTAAACCTTATTGTGAAATTGTTGCAACAGTTGATGAACACCCCGAGAATTTTGATAATTCTGTTACGGGAATTGAACGCCTCAAACAAAAAGATTACGACCTTATAATCATTACAACATACCCGCAACAAGCACAAGCCGCCATGAATAAAATTATGCAAATTGTGCCGGATATGGCTAACAGAGTAATTTATAACTTCCAAACGCTTCCAACTTAACGTCCCCCTTGAAAGGAGCTGAACAGTTGTGAATATTTCTTTTAATGTACCGCCTTTTGTTGGCGACGAAATTAAATATATAACTAAAGCCATTAAAAATTTTAAAATTAGCGGCGACGGTGAATTTACAAAGAAATGTAATTCATGGCTTGAAAAAAATTTTTCTGCTCAAAAAATTCTCTTAACTACAAGCGGGACAAGCGCACTTGATATGGCAATGTTACTTTGCAAGTTTCAACGCGGCGATGAAGTAATTTTACCCAGCTACACTTTTTCAAGTACGGCAACTTCCATTCTTGTTGGCGGAGCTACGCCTGTTTTTGTCGATATTCGCCCGGATACTATGAACATTGATGAAAATAAAATTGAGGCAGCAATAACTAAAAAAACTCGTGCAATAGCAGTTGTTCACTACGCCGGCGTCTCTTGTGAAATGGATACCATTATGGATATTGCGCGCCGTCACAATCTTAAAGTTATTGAAGACGCGGCACAAGGCGTTATGAGTACTTACAAAGGAAAATTTCTTGGAACTATCGGCGATTTCGGCTGTTATTCTTTTCACGAAACTAAAAATTATTCTATGGGCGAAGGCGGCGCACTTGTTATAAATAATTCTGCTTACAATGAACGTGCCGAAATTTTGCGCGAGAAAGGTACAAACCGTTCAAAATTTTTTCGCGGGCAAATTGACAAATACACTTGGGTTGATGTTGGTGATAGTTATTTACCCAGTGAATTGAACGCCGCCTATCTTTGGGCGCAACTTCAAAAGGCTGACGAAATTAATAATAATCGCCTTTCAACGTGGCAAAAATATTATGACGCTTTTAAGCCGCTTGCTGACGCCGGAAAATTTGAAATTCCGACAGTTCCGCCTGAATGTAAGCATAACGGACATATGTTTTACTTGAAATTGAAAGATTTGGACGAGCGCACAAAATTTATTAACCATATGAAGTCAAACGGCGTCAGTTGCGTGTTTCATTATGTACCGCTGCACTCTGCGCCCGCCGGAAGAAAATATTGTCGTTTTCACGGTGAAGATATTTTTACAACTGCCGAAAGTGAACGCCTTGCTCGTTTGCCAATGTACTACGGTTTAACTGACGATGATTTAAAATATGTAACCAATGCTGTGTTAAACTTTTTCAAATAATGAGTGGTGGTAAATGATTATGGAGTTTAAACATTTTCTTGACGAGCTTAAAAATTTACAAGACAACTCAACATCAAATTACGATGCAATAAAATCTGCAGGGTTGCCGGTTATTCTTGTTGGCGCGGGCGAAATGGCAAAATGGGTTACCGAAGATTTAAAAGCTCACGATATACAAGTTGCGGGATATGCTGTTGACGCAAAATATTTTAAAGCAGGTCAAATATTTTTGGGACTGCCAATTTATAATGTTGAGGAAATTTCAAAACAAGCCGACAAATATACTTTTATGTTGGGTATGGAAGACGAAATGCAGGGCGGAAGTCGTGCATTTGAAATTCTTACAAACAAAAAATTTCATTGTTATCCGCTTCCTATCAATTTGAATGGCTCTTCTGAAAAAATAGACTTTGAATACGTCCTTCAAAATTGCGATAAATTCAAAGAAACTTTTGAACTTTTGGCTGATGAGCTTTCGCGCAAAACTTTTATCAATTACTTAAAGCTGAAAGTTACGGGAGATCGCAGTTATATTGACGAAATTTATTTTCCTTCGCCGTACTTCAACGAATTAACCGCAGATGTTAAAAATAGGGTTTTTGTAGACTGCGGCGCGTACAACGGCGATACTATTGAAAAATTTATCAGTTGGAACGGCGGCAAATACGAAAAAATTTTTGCCATTGAACCGAATGATACTAATTTTGCACAGCTTGAAAAATTTGTACAAAATAAAAATTACTCTAACGTTGTACTTTTTAATTGCGGCGTTGGAGATAAAAAAGGTACGTTTACTTTCACGGCGGAAATTGAACGCACGCGCTTTTCAGAATTTGGCGAAATTAAATTGAACGTCGAAACACTTGATGACATTTTGGCAAATGAATCTGTAAGTTTTATAAAAATGGAAATTCAAGGCAGTGAATTGAACGCTTTGCAGGGCGCAACCGAAATTTTAAAAAATCAAAAACCCTATTTAGCCGTTGTAATGTTTCACAAAGCCGACGCTTTAATTACAATTCCGCAATTTATAAATTCTGTTCAAAAAGGTTATAATCTTTACCTTCGCAAGCAAACAAGAATTAGAGATAACGGCTTGTTGCTTTATGCAATTCCAAAAAAAAAATTTTAATTTTGGGCGGCAGTTATGTTGACAGAAAATTAATTCACACGGCGAAAAAATTGGGGCTTGAAACTTACATAACAGATATAAATAAAATCAAAAAATCGCCCGCAAAAATTATTGCAGACAATAAATTTGAATACAATTCGGCTGACATTGATTTAATTTTGGATTTGTGCAAACGTGAAAAAATTGACGGCGTGTTGTCTCTGTACCATGATTTTTCACAGAATCCGGCAAGAATCATTTGCGAAAAATTGGGCTTTCCTACTTTTGGCACTGAAGAACAATACGACATACTGACGAACAAAATACTTTTCAAGCAGTTTTGCGAAAAATCCGGCTTGGGTACTATTCCTTATTACAACGAAAAAGATTTTTACGACGATTCAAAAAAAGTTGATTATCCCGTACTTGTCAAGCCGTGCGACGGCAGAGGCTCTAAAGGACAAACTATTTGCAATTCCCGCGCTGAAGTAATTGACGCCGTTGAATTTGCAAAAAAATTTTCCAGAGTCGGCGGCGTAGTAATTGAAAAATATCTCGGCAATAAAAATGACTTGGAGCTTGCATACGTTGTAATTGAAGGTGAGCCCGTACTTGTAAAAATTGGTGACAGATTTTTGGGCGATAAATCCACAGGACTTGATAAAACTTGCATAGCGTCGATTTATCCTTCAAAGTATGAAAATTTTTATCGTGAAAATATAAATCCAAAAGTTGTAGACGGCTTGAGAAATTTAAAATTAAAAAACGCGCCGATATTTGTTCAAGGTTTTATGTATGAAAACGATATAAAATTTTATGATCCCGGGATACGTTTGCCCGGCGATGATTTTGACGTTGGTTACAAGGCGATAACCGGCATTGATATTCCTGAAATGTTTCTTAATTTTGCATTGACAGGCAAGATTTCAAAAACTTTTGCCGAAAATATAAAAGAGCTTACAATAGGAAAATTTAATAAATTTATGGGAATGATTTTACCCGGCGTTCGTCCCGGAAAAATTAAATCTGTTGAAGGTATTGAAGAAATTGAAAAAAATTCTGATATTGTTTCATTCGCAACTTTTTATGAAGCGGGCGATGAAGTCGGCGTATTCAATGACGCAAGGCAGAGATTCGCCGAATTTATTATAGTTGCCGAATCATTGGAACGTTTGAAAAATGACATTAAATTTATATTTGACACGCTAAAAGTTATAGACGAAAATAACCAAGATATACTGATAGAAAAATTTGATGCCGATCTTTTGGACGAATATAAATAATTTTTGGGGGTGATTTTATGGTTAGTGATGAAACCATGATGTTTAGTTTTGGTGTTGAAGAAAACCGCGCGGAAAAGGTTATAAAAACTGCGTATCAAGCCATGACTGAAAAAGGTTATAATCCCGTTCATCAGCTTGTAGGTTATCTTTTGAGCGGTGACCCCGCGTATATTACAAGCCACATGGACGCACGCAGTAAAATTCGCAAGGTTGAACGCGATGAACTTTTAGAGGAACTTGTCCGCACGTACCTTGAAAAATTGGAGACAAAATGAGAAGTCTGGCACTGGATATTGGCGATAAAACCATTGGCGTTGCGGCAAGCGATTTATTGAACTTAACGGCGCAGGGCGTCAAAACTATCAAACGCACTTCAAACAAGGAAGATTTGCGGCAACTCGGCGAAATTATCAAGCAGTATGACGCCGAAATTTTAGTTATCGGTTATCCAAAAAATATGAACGGCACGGAGGGCGAACGCTGCGAAATGGTTAAAAAATTCGCCGAAAAAATTTCTCAAGCTTACCCGAATGTCAAGCAAGTTTTTTGGGACGAAAGACTTTCAACGGTTGCGGCGGAAAAAAATTTAATTGCGGCAGACGTCAGCCGCGCCAAACGTAAAAAAATTATTGACAAGATGGCGGCAGTCTACATTCTGCAAGGTTATCTTGACAATTTAAATTTGAAAGGAAGTATTTCAATGGCTAAAAATAATCAGGTAAAAGATTTTGAACAGGAAGATTTTTTGGACGACGAAGAAGATATTTTGGTTGAAATGACAGACGACGAAGGCAACGTTTATTATTATGCTGAAGAAATGATAATTCCGGTCGGCGACGATCGTTTTGCAATTTTGGTTGAAGTTCATGAAGACGACGAAGAACACGAGCACCATTGCCATTGCGGCGACGAAGACTGCGAATGCGAAGAGGGCGACGTTATCATTGCCAAAATTATTTTGAATGAAGACGGCGAGGAAGAATACATTGAGCCGACAGATGAAGAATTTGAGGCAGTTCAAGACGCTTATGAAAAGTTGATGTATGAAGCGGACGAAGATTAATGAAAGTCGAAAAGGTTGACGGCAACAAAAAAAATTCGGACGCTGAATCTAAAAAAAAATCCGAGCCTGTAGCCAAAAAAAGTTTAAGCGAAAAAATTTTATCGCCGTTCGTTGCACTTAAAGAAATGTTTGCCGAACTTTCGCCCAAATATATTATTTCCGTTACGGCGGCGGTATTTTTTTGCATTTTTGTAATTGGAATGGTTTTAATTTTCGCAGACCCCAAGCCGGTAAAATTCGCCGGCGACAGTGATGGTAAAAAAATTCACGTAAAAATTACGCGCGGAATGACAACGGCTGAAATTGCCGAGCAACTTGCAAGCAAGGGCGTTATCACAAGCAGTTTAAAGTTTCGTTTTCTTTCAAGAATGCGCGGTTATGACGGGCAACTTAAACCGGGTACTTACGTTTTTTCAGCCGGTATGGCAGATGAAGATGTTTTTGAAAAAATTTTAACCGGCGAAAAACACCTTGCCAAATTTACAATCCCTGAAGGTTTTACAGTCAATGAAATTGCCGCACGGCTTGAAAGTTTAGACTTAGCCGATAAGGAAGATTTTCTCAAGGCGGCAAAAAATTTTAAACCCTACGATTACATAACGCCGAATGCAAATGTTAAATACACGGCTGAAGGTTTTCTTTTTCCGGAAACTTATTCGATTGAAAGTGATTATTCCATTGAAGAAATTTTAAAGCTTATGTCTGACGAATTTAACAGTCGCTTAACTGACGAAATGCGGGCGCGCGCCAAAGAATTAAATTTGTCGATTTACGATTTGATAACTTTAGCTTCATTGGTTGAAAAAGAGGTACGCTACGCCGAAGACAGACCGGTTGTCGCGCAGATTTTTTTGAAACGCTTGAAACTTGAAATGCCGCTGCAGTCTGACGCAACACTTCAATATTTGATGGACGCGCCAAAAGAAGATGTTTCGATTGAAGATACAAAAATTGATTCACCGTACAACACCTATCAAAACGCGGGCTTGCCGCCGGGACCGGTTGCCAACCCCGGAATTGCGGCGATTGAGGCGGTTTTAAATCCTGCCGACACGGATTATTTGTACTTTGTTGCTGACAGGGAAGGGCACAATCACTACGCCTACAGCTACGAGGAACATTTGAATTTGGTTAATCAGTATCGTTGATTTAAGGATTAGGGATTAAGGGCTAAGGACTATGGATTTTTCTTTAATTCTTAGTTCATAAAATTCGATAAGGGAGAAATTTTTTTGATTGAATTATTGGCTCCTGCAGGGAATTTTGAAAAGTTGCAAGCCGCGTTGACTTACGGCGCGGACGCGGTTTATATTGGCGGGAAAAATTTCAGCCTGCGCGCTTACGGCGATAATTTTTCTGAAAGTGAAATTTTTGACGCCGTTAAATTTACTCACGAACTCGGTAAAAAAATTTACGTGGCAACAAACGTTTTCGCACATAACGCCGACCTTGACGAACTCGAAAAATATTTTAAATTTCTGGACGGCGCGGGCGTTGACGCGGTTTTAATTTCAGATTTAGGCGTTTTCAGTCTTGCAAAGAGTTTAACGAAAAACTTAGAATTGCACGTAAGCACGCAAGCCAACGTTACAAATTATCGCACGGCGAATTTTTTTCACGAAATGGGCGCAAGTCGAATTGTTTTGGCGCGGGAATTAACGCTTGAAGAAATTTTGGAAATTAAAAAGAATTGCGCGGCTGAACTTGAAATTTTTGTACACGGCGCAATGTGTATTTCGTATTCCGGCAGGTGTTATCTTTCGCACTATTTGACGGGGCGCGACGGCAATCAAGGCGCGTGTACTCATTCTTGCCGCTGGAAATATTCTTTGATGGAAGAAAAACGCCCCAATGAATTTTTTGAAGTCGATGAAGATTCACGCGGCGCGTACATTATGAATTCAAAAGATTTGTGTTTACTGCCGCACCTTGATAAAATTATTGAAAGCGGCGTGGCGTCGTTAAAAATCGAAGGGCGAATGAAAAGCGTTAATTACGTGGCGGGCGTCGTCAAAGTTTACCGCGCGGCGATTGACAGTTACCTTAATAATCCCCAAAATTTTACAATTCGTTCAGAATGGCTTGAAGAACTGGATAAAGTTGCACACCGCCCCTATACGACGGGATTTTTTATCAGCGACGGCGCACCAACTGAAATTTACGATACTTCAAAGCCGAAACGCTCAAGTAATTTTTTGGGAATTGTAAGAGACTTTGACGCCGAAAAAATGGTTGCAACGATTGAACAGCGCGGCAAATTTGAAGTCAATCAAGAAGTAGAATTTTTTCAGCCGCACGGTAAAACTTTCAAACAAAAAATTTCTGAAATGTACGATTCAGAGGGCGCAGAAATTACCGCCGCGCCGCATGCTCAACAAATTGTTAAAATTCCCGTGATTCAAGAGGTGGAAATTTTTTCGTTAATGAGGTGTTGACTATGAGAGATTTTCTTAAACAATTTTTCGGCGGCAGTGCTGATGAAGAATTAGTTACGCCGGTTGATACTGCAAACGCCGTCCGCAAATCTATAACAGTTTCCGGCAAAGTTCAAGGCGTCGGCTTCAGATATTTTGTCCGCCAAGAGGCGCGCGCGCTCGGTATAACCGGTTGGGTTATGAATTTAAAAGATGGTACCGTTACAATGGAAGTACAAGCTTCCCCGCAAGTTATCGAACAGTTGATTGAACGCCTGAAAAAAGGCAACGGCTTTTCAAAAGTTGTACAGCTGAAAAGTTACGATGTTGCAGTTGTCGAAGGGGAGAATAAATTTGGGATTAAATATTAATACAAAACGAATTTTAGTTTTGCACGGACCGAATTTAAATTTATTGGGGACGCGCGAGCCGGAAATTTACGGCAGTTTAACTCTCAACGACATAAACGAAATTTTGAAAACGCGGGCAAAGGAATTGGAAGTTGACGAAATAAATTTTCTGCAGTCGAACTTTGAAGGCGAATTGGTAGAGGCGATACAAAAAGCGCGCGGGCGTTACGATTTTATTTTACTCAACGCGGCGGCTTTAACTCATTACAGCGTAGCACTGCGCGACGCAATAGCGGCAATTCCTGTACCGGTTATCGAAATTCATTTGTCAAACGTCCACAAGCGCGAAGAGTTCCGTCATAATTCAGTAATTGCGCCGGTAGTTATGGGGCAAATTTGCGGCTTCGGCGTTGACAGTTACATTGCGGCGTTAGAAATTGCAGTGCGTAAACTTCGCAGAGGTTAATTTATGAGACTTCAAAATTTGTATAAAAAAATTGACGCTGAAGAAATTGACGCGCTGATAATTTGCAAGGCGGCGAATGTTTTTTACTTCAGCGGTTTTCGCGGTGACAGTACAATTTTGTTAATCGGCAAAAATTTTCGCAAGCTGATAACTGACGCACGCTACATTGAACAGGCAAAACTTCAAACTAAAAATTTTGAGATTGTCAAGCAAGACGAAGGGCTTTTCAAAAAATTAATCGAAGAAATTAAAAGTTGCGGCGCAAAAAAATTCGGCTTTGAAGGTAGAGTGTTGACTTTTGACGAATATAACAACTTGAAAGAAAATTTGTCCGGCGTCGAATTTAAATCAGTCGAAGTTGATTCATTGCGGCAAGTTAAAGACGCGGCGGAAATTTCCAACATTCGCCACGCTTGCGAAATTGCAGATAAAGCCTTTGCCGAAATTTTGAACTTCATCAAGCCTAATGTTACTGAAATTGAAGTTGCCGCCGAGCTTGAATACCTTATGAAAAAATTTGGCGCGGAAAAAAATTCTTTCGATACGATTGTTGCTTCAGGCGTTCGTGGAAGTTTGCCGCACGGCACAGCTACCGGTAAAAAAATTTTGAACGGCGAATTTGTCACAATGGATTTTGGCGCAATTTTCAACGGCTACTGTTCAGATATGACGCGCACAATTTGCGTCGGGCGCGCCACTGACAATCAGCGAAAAATTTACAACGCACTTTTAGACGCGCAACTTTACGGCTTGAAATGTATCAGAAAGGGCGCAAGCGGTAAAGCGGTTGATGCCGCCGTTAGGGAAAATCTTACTCGCGCAGGTCTTGACAAATATTTTACACACGGGCTCGGACACGGCGTAGGAATTGAAATTCACGAAGAGCCGCGCCTTAGCAAATTGAGCAAATGTGAAAATCTTTTGCCGAATATGATTGTTACTGATGAACCCGGCGTTTACATTGCGGGAATTGGCGGCTTGAGAATTGAAGATACAGTTTTGGTTACTGACGGCGAATCTGAAACTTTGACAAAAAGTCCCAAAAACTTAATAGAGCTTTAATTTCGTTTTAAATGCCCTACAACGCACCAAAAATTTTTTAAGGTAAAATGTACCAAAAACTTTGAAACGCCGCTTACAGGGCTTACCAGACGTCTTAAAATCGATTTTAAATCTGCGCGAGGAATTTTTAAGGTAAAATTTTTTATGACAGCAGCTTTTATTTTAAATAGAAAAATTTTGGAGGAATGATTTTAGTGATTTCAAGTACCGATTTTAGAACCGGCTTAACTATTGAAATTGACGGCAACGCTTGGCAAGTTGTCGAATTTCAGCACGTAAAACCCGGCAAAGGCGCGGCGTTCGTCCGCACCAAAATTAAAAACGTTGAAACAGGCGCAGTTGTTGAACGCACTTTCAACCCCAATGAAAAAATGCCGCCCGCCCGCCTCGATACTCGCCACATGCAGTACCTTTACGAAACTGACGGCGCGTATACTTTTATGGACACTGAAACTTATGAGCAAATGGAACTTACGAAAGAGCAACTCGGCGACGCGCTTAATTATCTTATGGAAAATATGGAAGTCAACCTTCAAACTTTCAAGGGGCGTATCATTGGCGTAAACTTGCCAAATTCAGTTGAACTTAAAGTTACAGATTGTGAACCCGCCGTAAAAGGCAACACTGCAACCGGCGCAACCAAAAACGCCACGCTTGAAACAGGCTACGTTGTGCGCGTGCCGCTTTTCATTAATGAAGGCGACGTTTTGAGAATTGATACCCGCACCGGCAATTATATTGAACGTGCTTAATAGGGATTAGAGATTTTTTCTAAATAAAAATCAAACAGTGAAAGGGGCAAAAAATTATGGCAACATTCAACATAAGAGGAAAAAACGTTGAAGTTACACCTAATCTGCGCGAATACGTAGAAAAGCGCGTCGGCAAAATTACCCGCTACTTTGAAAATATCGAGGAAGTTTCAGTACTGCTTGCCGTTGAAAAAGGGCGTCACATTGTCGAAGTTACGGCTGAACTTCCACGCGGCGGGCTTGTACTGCGCGGGCAAGAATCAACTGCTGACATGTATTCTTCAATCGATTTGGTTGTTGAAAAGTTGGAGCGTCAAATTCGCAAGCAGAAAACTAAACTTGAACGCCGTTTTCGTGGCGGCGGTTTTAAATCTGAAATTATTGCTGAAGAACAAAAAATTCGCAACGAACAGCAAGAAGAAGAAAATGAAGAATACCCCGTTGTAAAAACGAAACGCTTTGTTGTTAAGCCAATGGACGTACAAGAAGCGATTATGCAGATGAATTTGTTGAATCACAATTTCTTTGTATTTCGTGACGCGCAAACAGAAAATTTCTGCGTAGTTTACAAGCGCAATGATGGCGCGTACGGCTTGCTTGAATCTGATAATTAAGGACTAGGGATTAAGGGCTAAGGGTTAGGGATTTTAAAATTTTTAATTCTGCTTAATCCCAACTAAAAAAGGCGGCAACTCTCAAATTTGGGAGCAACCGCCTTTTTTTATTCCTTAGTCTTTAACCCTTAACCCTTATAAATCGTCTTCATCTTCAGTAGGAGTATTTAAATCTTCGTAAGTGGTAGGAATAATGCCGTCTTTACCGGCGGCAACTGCTTTTTCCATAAGTTCCTTGATAGTTTCCGAGCCGTCGTCCGTCATTTGTTCCTGAATCATACCAATAAGCATCGGGAAATTGACGCCCGCAACAATGCCGTAATGTTCATCGCCGACAGCTAAAGTGCTTGCCGCGTTGTAGGGAGTGCCGCCGCGCAAATCGTTAAGGAACAAAACGCGCTCCGGGTTGCCGAGTTCTTCAATGGCTTTTTTGTATTTTTCAATGACATTTTCCGGACCTTCGCCGCGTTTGAGGATAACTGCGCGAACGCCGCTTTTAACTAAATCTTCACCAAGAATCATTTGACAAGATTCAAGAATACCGTTAGCAAATTCGCCGTGAGTTCCAATGATTATTCCAAACATTAAATAGACGCTCCTTTCAATACTAAAAAACCTCTACAAGTTTAATCATAATATCATAATTATCAAAATTTTCAACTGCCCAAAAAACTTTTTTATTTTCTGCTGTGCAACCAGATAGTTTTTAAATCGCTGTATTCGTCGAAGGCGTAAGTCGATTTATCCTTGCCCAAGCCGGATTCTTTGACGCCGCCAAAAGGCGCGCTGTTATCGTCATTGCCGTAACTGTTTATGTGAACAAGTCCGACTTCCAAATTTTTTGCAACGCTATAAGCCTCGTCAATGTTATCGGTAAAAACTGCGCCCGCCAATCCATATTTTGAATTATTGGCAACTTCCAACGCCTCTGCAGTAGATTTAACAGGCAAAATTACTACAACGGGACCAAAAATTTCTTCAGTTGTAACTTTTGAATCAAGCGCAGGATTAATAATAATCGTCGGCTGTATGCAACGCGCTTTTTCTGAATGCGGCTTTTTAGTTTTTGCTTGATAGACTTCCGCGCCTTCATTTTTGGCAATTTCAATATAATTTTGAACTTTTTTAAATTGTTCATCGCTTACCACGCAGCCTACATTATTTTCATCGTCGAAAGAATCGCCGGGTACAAATTTTTCACATTCGATTTTTAAGCACTCGACAAATTCATTTAACTTAGATTCATCAACGATAACACGCGACGGCGCAGAGCAAATTTGCCCTTGATTGTAAAACATATTTTCAGCAAGAACTTTTGCAGATTCTGAAATATCGCCGCAATTTTTGGTTACAATGTAAGGACCTTTGCCGCCGCATTCCAGCGCGACTTTTTTCATATTGGATTGTCCGGCGTAAATCATAATTTGTTTGCCAATTTCACTTGAGCCCGTGAAAAAAATCCCGCGTACGTCATTATGCAACGCTAAAGCTTTTCCGGCAATTTCGCCATATCCCGGCACAACGTTAAAAACACCGGCGGGAATACCCGCAATTTTCGACAGAGCGGCAACTTTTAACAATGAAAGTGAAGATTGTTCAGCCGGTTTAATTACAACTGTATTACCCATAAGTAACGCCGGCGCAAATTTCCACGCCGAAACTACAAGCGGATCATTCCACGGGGTAATTGCGCCAACTACGCCGAGCGGCACTCTTACAATTACGCCAAATTCACTCCCGCGCGCAGGTATGGCTTTATCGTAGTACTTATCAACTGATTCTGCAAAGTATCTTATCGCCTCAATGGATTTTGGGATTGAATCATAAAAATAATTTTTATAAGCGCGCCCGGTTTCGTAAGTGTCAAGCAATGCAAGTTCTTGGCGGTTTTCTTCCATTAAGTCAGCAAGTTTAAGCAAAATATTTTTTCTGTCAAGCGGAGTTAGAGCCGCCCAATCTTTAAAAGCATTTTTAGCCGCCGTTACTGCCAAGTTGACATCGTTTTCATTACAAGCGGTAATTTCCGGCAAAGGTTCGCCGCCAATCGAAGAAAATTTTTTAATCTTTGCGCCGCTTGAAGATTCTACAAATTCGCCGTTAATGTAGGCGCGGGTTTCAATTTTCAGATTCTGCAACAAATTTCTAACGTTCACAATGCAAAACTCCCTTCAAATAAATCTGTCATATTCGGGAATAATTTTAATTTCTTCGGGATTCATATTCATCAGCCGAATAATTTCCTTGTTGGTTTCATTTCTTAAGCAATGGAAATTACATTTTTTGACGGGATCAAGTTCAGCCATAATTTTTTTGCGGCGTTCACTTTTCCAAATATCTTGAATTGAATCTTTTTTAGCGTCGCCAACTCTGAAATTTTCCTTGCCGCGCCAATAAGGACAAACAAAAACCCCCGAAGGACAAATTAAAGTTCGCAGGTATGCTGCAGGGCAAAAATGGTAGTCTTTTTTCTGCGGCGTTTCCACACAGTTAAGCGAATCAGTTAAATTTATTGCAGTTATAACTTTAAAATTATCAGTTTCCACTTCATGAAGGCGTGCAATTTCTTTTTTAGCCTCTTGCATACGTTCGGGGCTGTGGCGTACAAGTGCATGAGCTATTCCGCCGGTATATTCGTAGCTTGGTTTAACTTCAAAATAATCACAGCCGATATTTTTGGCAAGCACGGCGGCGTTATAAATTTCGTGAATGTTTGAAGTTATCCCGAAGCCGTCAGCTTCAGTGCGAATTAAATATGAAAAACCTAACTTGCCTTTTTTAATTTTGGCTAAGTCTTTCATAGCGGAAATAATTTCCTCAAATTTAGATTTACCGTCTTTGCCCGGACGCAACTTAAAAAAAGTTTCTGAAGTCGCCGCGTCCATTGAAATTCTAGTCCAACTTGCATATTCTGCAATTTCGTTGAGATAACGCGGGATAAAGAAACCGTTCGTAGTTATTCCAATATTTATGTCGTGCGTACCCAAAAATTTGATGAGTTCGCCAACGGCAGGGTGCGCTAAAGGTTCACCGCCACCAATTAAAATGACTGCCTTAACTCCAAAATCGTAAAGTTCACGCCCAATTTCAAGCAGTCTTGCATTTGAAAAAGAAGTTGCATTGCTTACTAAATCTTCGCTTATGCAACCTGGACAAGCTAAATTGCAAACTTCGGTAGTGTCTAATTCGACAACTAAGGGATGGGAATCGCTTAAATGAGCCGCCCCCCCCCCAGAAAATGGCGTTCTGACGCGGTTTATTACAAATTCCTGATGAAGTTTATCAATTATGTTCATTTTTTTTGGCAATTAAATTCGCTTCTTTCTAATCTTCGTAAATGACTTTCACAAGGTCGGTTATACGGTTAATTTTTTCAAGCATTTCAGATTCAGTATCAAATTTCAAAAATAAAATTCCCAATTTGTCCTTCAGATAATTTTCAATCGTAAAGCCGGATTTCCACCACAAAATTTTATCAAAAATATTATTTTCAAGTTCAGGGGAAATTTCAACATTTTTGACTATGCCGTTTCTGTCGCCCATTATACAATGACGCCCTGCGAAAAGTTGCTCGTTTTGAGGATTGGGCAATTTTTCTATTGGTAAGCCGGTTTCAGCTTGCACAGTCATTTTTGACCAATTAATTTTAAGCGCGTATTCAACGGGAACTGCATATAAATCGCCGGAAGTGCGCCGCGTTGCCTCCAAAATGTACGGCTGATTGTCGCGCAGAATATATTGAACGTGAAAAATTCCGTCAACCAACTGTAACTCCTGCGCAATTTTTTCAATATCGCCGATTAAAATATTTTTAACTTTGTCAATATTCGTAGCGGGACCGCCGGAAGTCGAAATAAAGAAAGGATTTTTATAGCTGTATTCGTTATCGCTGTAGTAAGCGGCAACTTTTTTATCAATCAAGAAAGTTGAAAAACTGTGCGCCGTTCCTTCAATGAAAGGTTCGATAACAATTTTACCTGCGCGAGTCATATTAAAAGCCTTGTCAACTGCCGGGATTAATTCGGCGGCGTTTGAAACTTTTGTAACACCTTTGCCTCCCGTTAAATCAATCGGCTTTACAATTATTGGAAAATTCATTTTGACGTTGTAAGCTTTTTCAGCCGAATCAAATGCAACGGCGCGCGGCGCGTGCAAATTGTATTTTTCGACTAATTGTCTGAAAGTATCTTTGTGATGAAGTTTGCAGGTAGTTTCAAAAGAATCATGCCCGCCCAAATGTAATTTTTCTGCAACATAGGACGCCGTAATTATTCCAAAATCATTGCTGCAAGAAACTACCGCAGAAATTTTTTGAGCTTCAGCGATTTTACAAATTGATTCAAAATCCGAATAATCGGAAAAAATATTTTCATCCGCGTACTTGTGCCCAATTCCTTTCGGGGTGTTGCCGCTTGTAATAACGTAAAAACCTAAATTTTTTGCCGCGTTAATCAAAGAAATTTCGCCGTGACTGCCATTCAGAATCAATAATTTTTTCTTATTCATAATCTATCACCTCTTAAATAAAAAAATAAAGCACGCGGCTATAATAGCACAAGTGCTTTAAAATTTGCAACAAAGCGAAATTTCTAGGCGGCTAAATTTTGTGAAAGTTGATAGTAGACGCCGCGCTTTGCAATTAAATTTTCGTGCGTGCCTTCCTCTGTAATTGCGCCGTGTTCCAAAACTAAAATTCTGTTTGAATTTCTAACTGTAGCCAATCTGTGAGCAACGGTAATTGTTGTGCGGTTTTCTGAAAGTTTCTGCATAGCCTTTTGAATTTGGCGTTCAGTTTCGTTATCAAGTGCGCTGGTTGCCTCGTCAAGAATTAAAATTTTGGGATTGCGCAGAAACATTCTTGCAATGGCGAGGCGTTGTTTTTGCCCGCCGGAAAGTTTGACGCCGCGCTCTCCAATGAAAGTATCATAGCCGTTGGGAAGTGCGGAAATAAATTCGTGCGCCTCTGCAAGTTTTGCCGCCTCAATAATTTCTTCATACGTTGCATCTGCGCGACCGTAAGCAATATTTTCTTTGACGGTTGCCGAAAATAAAAATGTGTCCTGCTGAATCATACCGACTTCACGGCGTAAACTTTCGGTTTTCACGGTTTTAATATCTTTGCCGTTGATTGAAATTGTGCCGCCGTTTAAATCGTACATACCGAGCAAAAGTTCACAAAGGGTAGTTTTGCCGCCGCCCGTCATTCCGACAATACCGATATGTTCTCCCGCCGCAATACTCAAATTAAAATCGTTAAAAATCGTCAAGCCGTTTTCATAGGCAAAATTGACGTGCGAAAATTCAATCGCCTGCTTGTCAACACTTTCCAACTTTGAAATTCTTTCAGCTGATAATTCGCCGGACTCCGGCAATTCCATTAATTCTTTGTAGCGTTGCACGCCCGCCATTCCGCGTTGATAAACTTCAGTAAGCATCATCATTTGAAAAACGGGGCGCATGCAAATCATCATATACAGCAGGAACGCTACCAAATCGCTGATCGTCATTAAATTTAAGCTGATTAAAACGCCGCCCAAAACTGTAATTGTCAAGTTCATTAAGTTTGAAAAAAAATCCATACCGCCGTGAAGTTTGCCTACAGTTTGAAAAGATTTTTCTTGTACTGATAAAAGATTTTCGCCGGCTTGCGTCATTTTTTGAAGTTCAAATTCTTCATTGTTGAAAATTTTGACAAGGCGAATACCTTGCAAACTTTCGGAAATTTGCCCGCTTAAATCGCCGGTATTTTCACGCGCCGCCATAAACATTTTTTTCATATCACGATTCATTTTCATAACTTGGAAAGTTTTAAAAATCAGCAACGCCGTTACAACGGTTGCAAGTTGCCAATTCAAGTAGAAAATTAAAATCGTCGAGCCTATCATTGTAACCGCGCAGGTTACGAAAAGGTGCGGAATTGCAAACATTAAATTGCCGACTTCAGAAATATCATTGACGAGCCGTGATAAAAGTTGCCCGCTCTTTGCGTTATCGTAAAACGAATAGCCCATCCGCAGTAAGTGGCGAAAAAGTTTTTCACGCATTGTAAATTCAATTTTTGCGCCCATACCGCGTCCGAAACATTCAATTTTGTAATTCAAAAAATAATTCGCCGCGTAAATTAAAAATAATCCGCCCGCCGTCATTGCCATTTCTGCTGAAATTCCGTTCGGCAAAAGTTCATCCATAATATAGCGAATCATCATTGGCGCAATTAAACCGAGCCCCGCCGCCGCAAGCGAGCCCAAAATTACGAACGCTACAATTTTTTTGTGCGGCGCGTAGCTTTCCGAAAAAAATTTAAATTCTTTCTTAAACATTCCAACTCCCTCCATTCCAAAAAAAAAGCAACCTTGTAAATAATACAAAGTAACTTTTTTTTCGTCAATATTTTTCGCGCAGATTTAACCGGCGATTAACAATTTTTAATTTTCGTCTAATTTGCCTTCAGCTTTTTGAATTTGTTTTGTAGTTTCTTTGAGGTGGTCACGAATTACGCCCTTGACAGCCATTTCAGCATTAAATTTGGCGTCTTTAGCTTTTTCAACAGTATCATCAACTTTTTCGCTGACAGTTGCCTTGACGCTGCCTGCAACGTCTTTTACAGTGCCTTTTGCGTTTGAAAGGTCTTTAGCAGCGGCTGAAACTCTGTCCTTAGCGTCGTCAACTTTTTCTTCAACAGTTTCTTTGATATTATCTTTAGTCTCAACTAAATCATTTTTGGCGGATTTAACTCTGTCTTTAGCATCGTCAACCTTTTCTTCAACTTTTTCTTTGAGGTTATCTTTAGCCTCTACCAAATCATTTTTGGCGGATTTAACTCTGTCTTTAGCGTCGTCAATTTTTTCTTCAACGGATTCTTTAATTTCGTCTTTTTTTTCTTTAGCTTTTTCAACGGCGTTATCGAGTTTTTCAGCAACGCCGCCGAGTTTTTTTGCCGCCGCGTCTACCATTGATTTAAACATTTTTTAACCTCCAATTTTACGAATTAAACTTTCAGCTGTTTCAAACATTTTGGGCAAGCCGTCAGGATTTTTGCCGCCCGCTTGCGCCATATCGGGACGCCCGCCGCCGCCGCCGCCAATAAGTTTTGAAATTTCTTTGACGATTTTACCGGCGTGAACTCCAAGCGCAACGGCTTTTTTGTCAGCTTTAACTACAAGATTAACCTTGCCGTCGTTGACCGCTGCCAAAACTGCAACGCCCGTATCGACTTTATCAACAAGAAAATCTGCAATTTCGCGCAGTTTATCCATATTTTCAGCCTGCGCGACGCCGGATAAATATTTCAGCTTGCCAATTTCATTAGCCGCCATTAAAAGTTTTTGCGCTTCAGCCTTTTCTTTCATTGCGTGAACTTGTTCGAGTTGCTTTTTCATAGATTTATCTTCGGCAAGAATTTTTTCAACCTGCGCGGGTAAATCTTCAGCACGAACTTTTAATAATGTTGAAACAGAATTTAAAATTTGAGTTTGTTTATTGGCGTCAAGAATTGCAGCGCGCCCGGTAATTGCCTCAATTCTGCGCACTCCCGCCGCCACGCCGCTTTCACTGACGATTTTAAATCTGCCAATTTGCCCGACGTTTTTAACGTGAGAGCCGCCGCAAAGTTCACAGCTGAAATTCGGCACGCTTACAACTCTTACAACATCGCCGTACTTTTCGCCGAATAAAGCCATTGCGCCCAATTTTTTTGCGTCGTCAATTTTCATTTGCTGAATATCGACGTCAACCGCCTTTAAAATTTCTTCGTTTACCAATTCTTCAACGGCGGCAATTTGTTGAGGCGTTACAGGTTCAAAATTGGAAAAGTCAAAGCGCAGTCTTTCAGGCGTAACAAGGGAGCCGGCTTGATGAACTTGTTCACCAACAATTTTTCTAAGTGCGGCTTGCAGTAAATGTGTTGCAGTATGGTTGCGGGCTGAAGAAAGTTTTTTATCTGCGTCAACGATAATTTTTACAGTTTCGCCGCGTTTAATTTGCCCTTCCTCAACGTACGCTTCATGATAAATTGTACCGTCCGGAAGTTTTTTGGCGTTGTCAATTCTGATTTTGCAAAATTCGCCCAAAAATTCTCCAACGTCGCCGACTTGCCCGCCGCCCTCCGCGTAAAAGGGCGTGGCTTGTAAAATTATTCCCGCTTCGTCGCCGTCTTGAATTTCTTCAACAAGTTTACCGTTTTTCCACATTGCAACAATTTTTGATTCGGTAGCCGCGCTGTCAGATTTTAAAGTTTTTGTGTCGATTGAAGAAAGGTCGGGAATTGCAGCCCATTCATTGGCGGCACGAGCGGCGCGGGCGCGTTTACGCTGATTTTCCATAGCCGCGTCAAAGCCTTTTTTGTCGGGCGTCAAAGAATTTTCAGCCAAAATTTCTTCAGTCAATTCAAAGGGAAAGCCGTAAGTATCATAAAGTTTGAAAATAAATTCGCCGCCGAGTTCAGATTTTTTAGCCTGTTTAACGGCGTCAATTTCCTTGCTCAAAAGTTCCATGCCCTGCGCGAGGGTTGCAGCGAATCTGTCTTCTTCGATACGAATAACTTTTTTAATGTAGGAAATATTTTTTTCGAGTTCCTCAAAATCAGCAACGCCGTTATAAATTTTTGCAACGGCATCAACCGCGCCTTCAAGGAAAGCGTCTTTAATTCCAAGCATACGCCCGTGACGAATTGCACGCCTTAAAATTCTGCGCAAAACGTAGCCGCGCCCCTCGTTTGAAGGCAAAATCCCGTCCATAATCATAATTGACATTGAGCGGGCGTGGTCGGCAATAACTTTAAACGAAATATCTTTTTTGGCGTCGTCGCCGTAATTTAAGCCGCTGACTTTTTCCACGTATTCAATAATCGGGAAAAGTAAATCTGTTTCAAAGTTGGTTTTCTTGTTTTGTAAAACTGACGCCAATCTTTCAAGCCCGCAACCTGTATCAATATTTTTATGTTCGAGCGGTTCATATTTGCCGTCTTCAGTCTTGTTGTATTGAGTGAAAACCAAATTCCAAATTTCTAAATATCTGTCACAATCGCAACCGGGCGCGCAAGTTTCCTTACCGCAGCCGCGCTCTTCGCCCAAGTCGATATAAATTTCAGAATCCGGACCGCAAGGACCGCCCGTGCCAATTTCCCAAAAATTATCTTCCATTCTTACGATATGTTCAGGATTTAAGCCGGGCTGTTTCTTCCAAATTTCGGCGGCTTCATCGTCTTTAGGATAAATTGAAATCCAGAGTTTATCTTTCGGCAATTCGCAAATTTCGGTTAAAAATTCCCATGCCCATGGAATAGCACTTTCTTTAAAATAATCGCCGAATGAAAAATTTCCCAGCATTTCAAAGTACGTATGGTGTCGCGCAGTCCTGCCGACGTTTTCAATATCGCCGGTACGAACGCAACGTTGAGAAGTTGTAACGCGGCGGCGCGGCGGCGTAACTTTGCCGGTAAAAAACGCTTTAAAGGGAGCCATTCCCGCGCCAATCATTAACAAAGTCGGATCGTCTTTAGGAATAAGTGACGCGCTCGGCAAATGCAAATGACCTTTACTTTCAAAAAATTTTACATACGCCTCGCGCAGTTCATTTCCTGTCATATATTTCAAAATTCCAGCCTCCTAAAAAATTACAAGCACTTAAAAGCTTTAACCGCACCGTAAGTAATAAATTTTCCGGCGTCAACAGGGTCGCCTTTCATAATGACTTCCTCGATTTTGGGGAGATTTTCTTCAGCAATTTGAACGCGCCCCGCTTTTCTTTCGGCGTTAATCTTGTTGAAAAGTCTCCTGCGCGAAATTGGCGTATCTTTGAAAGTAACGTCGTTATAAAAAATATTCATTGTCGACGGATTTTTATCGGCGTCGCAGTTAAAAAAAACGAATACTTTACTTGCCATAATTTTCACCTTCCAAAAATTATTTTAACACGCGCGCAGTATAGCATTTTTTTATTTACATTGCAAATTTTACACCATGCCGCCAAAATTGAAAAATACTTGAAAAAAATTCTTACATATGCTAATATTCAACGCGATTAAAAATCTTGAAAATTTTATGAAGGAACAAGGATATTCAGTAAAAATTCTTCAAGGTTTTTTAAAGGGTACACGAATTTTTTAAGGAGGATTTTTTATGAAAAAATCTATTGCGTCAGCTTTGACGGCTGCGATAGTTTTGGGCGTGGCGTCAACAAGTTTTGCTACACCGACTGATGAAGAAGTTCAGGCTCTGCGCGAGCGCGTTGCCGAACTTGAAAGAATTATTCAACAACAAAATAATTCTAAGGCAAGTCAAAGGGAAGTTGATTATTTAGATTCTCGTGTTTCCGAACTTGAACGCACAAGCGGCGATTCTTTGTCAGACAAATTAAGTATCGGCGGTGAATTGCGCTATCGTTTCTGGAGTCGCTACAAAGCTTCTGATGTCAGTAATTTGCAGTTCCGCCTTTTGCCGACCTTCAAAGTTGACGAACATTTTGCAGTTAAAGCGCGTATTAATGCCAGCTACGATATGAATAATGATACACGCACGTTTTACAGAACAGATTATGCTTACCTTGAATCCAAATTTGATAATTTCCAACTCAACGCCGGTAAATTACCATTATTCACAAATGCTGATGAAGGTCTTGTTGCCGATGACTACTTCAGCGGTTTGCAGGCAATCGCAGGGGAAAAAATTAAATTTGCTGTCAATGCAGGTAAATTTAGCGGCGATAACTATGTTGGAGTCGAAGCTACAACCAACTTTAATGATAAAATTGACGCGGGCTTAGGCTACCATTATTTTAAGCCGGACAGCAGCGATAATGATTTTAGTATTATAGCCGGTGGCGTAGGATTTAACATTAACGAAGATTGGCGGCTTTTCGGCGCAGTTGCTCATAATACAGAAGCCCACAGTGATGAAACCGCTTTCAACATTGAGGGATCTTACATGGGTGCCAAAAAAGAAGAAAAAGGTACATGGGGAGCTTATGCCGCTTACCGTTATATTCCCGGTAATGCTGTTGTTGCGCCTACTTATGATACTTTTGAACAAACCGTCAATAAAAAAGGCTTTGAAGTCGGCGCAACGTGGACGCCCTACAAAAACACTCTTACTAAATTAGCTTATTTTCACGGTAAATATTTTGGCGGCGGAGACGACAGAACGTTATTTGCGCGTGCAAGCATTTTCTTCTGATAAAAAATTTTCTACACAAAAAAATCAGCTCGTCAAATTGACGGGCTTTTTTAGTTAAAAATCTTCAGGCGTAAATTCAATTTGAGTTTTTAATTCTTGCGGGTTGCCTTCTTCGTCAAGGTACGGTTCAAAAATCCAACTTTGCGCCGCCGTCGAAACTACAAGATTAATTAATTTGCCGCGTTCATCGTTGCCGCCGCCTTGCAGAATTTCCACATTTCGGACTTTGCCTTCAGTGGTGATTGTAACCGCCAAAACAATTTTTTCGCCGTCAAAAGTCAATTTTTCTTTGACAATGCCGCTCTTTATAAATTGTTCAATTAAATCTTTCGGATAAACTTTCACGATAACTTTTAACTTGTCGGCGGGATTAGTTTCAGCTTTTTCTTCGACGGGCGGAGGCGGCGGTTCAGCTTCTTGAATTTCTTCAACGGGTTGTACCGGCGGTGGCGGCTCGGTATTCAATTCAGGTAACGGCGGAAAATCTGTGTGTGGAATTTCCAGCGGCGGCAACACAATTTCAGCAAAAGTTTCAGGCGGCGAAATTTCCGTCGCAGTTTCTGCAGTTGCAACTTCCGGCGTTTCAGTTTCAACCCATTCAATTTCTTGTAAATCTGCGCGAGGTTTTTCTTCAGTTTCCGGCAATGCGGGCGCGCTTACAAAAATTAAAATTAAGTTCAAAATTACCGCCAAAATTATAATTCTTTGCCAATACGGTTTATAGTTCAATTTATTAACCTCACATTTCGCCGTAAATACCATTTTTAAAGCCTAAAGAGGGAAAATTCCCCTAATCCCTAGCCCTTAGCCCCTAATCCTTAATTTCGGTTGCTATTGAAACGTGGCGCACGCCGGATTTTTTCAGCAATTCCAAAACTGCCACAACTTTTTCATAGGGAGTTTCTTTATCGCCGTAAAGTACAAAAACTGCCTCGCTGTCTTCATTCAGCGCGTAATGTATCATTTGCGGCAGATTTTTATTTAAAATTTTTGTGTCGTCATATAAAATTTCGCCGCTTTTCATTACGGTAATTGCTGTAATTTTTGGCTGAATTTCTTGAGTTGCGCCTTCAGACTGCGGCAGATTGACTTGAAAATTATTCGTCTGCACCATGTAAATTGTACTCAACATAAAAAACACCAACAAAAATAACATTATGTCAATCATTGGAATTATCATTACGAGCGGTTGAGATTTTTCTCTAAAGTCACGGTGTTTCATTTGCAACGCCCGCCTTTAAGTTTGCCAAAATTATATTTTCGGTTTTTTCAAGTTTTGTTAGCATTTCGTCAAGTTTTTGTGCAAAGTACGTATGAACAAGCAACGCAAGAATCGCCACGCAAAGTCCCGTTGCCGTCGCAATTAACGCCTCGCCAATTCCGCCGGTTATCGCCATTGGTTGCCCCGACTGCAAATTAAAAATGTTAAAAGCGTCAATCATTCCAAAAATCGTCCCCAAAAGTCCCAAAAGCGGCGAAAGTGTTACAATCATTGACAAATAATTTAAGCGCGCGCGGAGTTTCATAGCCGCCTCACTGTATGCAGTTTCAAGCGCAAGTTCGATATTTTCGCCTTGTGTTGCGGCAAAAATTCCGGCAAACGCAACTTCGCCGGCTAAACTTTTTTCATTGTGGCAAAAATTCGCCACCGCGTGAATATCTTTAAATTTTAAATCGTGGCTAAGTGTATCTAAAAACTTTTCGCAGTTATCGCCCGCGTAATTGTAGAAAACAAGCCGTTCAATTCCAATGGCAACAACGGCAACCGAAATTAAAATCAGCAGGTACATTACCGGACCGCCCTTGTTGAAAAGTTCGGCAATTTCCAAAAAAATCTCTCCAATCAATTTATAATTGCCGCTATAGGATAAAACTTTTTTTGTAACAATGCAAACAAAAAATTGAAGCCGCCGCCGTAACGAAGACTTCAATTTTGGAATTATGCTTGACTAAAAAATTTTAAATATCAGCTTTCCAGAGCCCGTGCAAGTTGCAATATTCATAGACGGCTAAAGGTGTATCGCCTTCCGCAATGAAAAAAGTTGCTTCCGGTTTATCAGTTGATTTTAAATAGCGGTGTTGCCCGCCAAATTTCGTTTGCAAGTAAATCCATTCGATAAGGTGCGCCTCTGTCATTGGGTGCGGCACGCTTCCAACTTTTACTGAAATTTTGTTGCCTTCAACTTCGACAACGGGGACGTGTTTTTCTTGCGCGGCGTCAGTGGTGTTTGCAGTCAAAACTTTCATTGGTGCGCCGTTGCAGGAAAGTTCGGCTGAATTTTTGTTAATCAGCATTACCAAAGTTTTGTCCTCGCCAATAAAAATTCTTCCATCTTTCACAGTAAAACTTCCTTTCTATGGACCATGCCATTCATTGCCAGGTCAAGAGCCAGACCTAAAGGTTACATTACCATGCCTATTCAAATAATTCCAATCAGGTGTATCATTACCACCTTCAGTATCTATATCAAACCATATATCGCCATCACAGTCATAAGAATCTGTTTTTTCAATTTTACCCAAAATTCATATGGAATAGTTATTGAATTCCCAGTTCTAGAACTTGGTGCTGATACATATGATGTAAAAATATAATAAGGTCCCCACAATCACTTGTAACATTATTATAAGCTTTAGCCATATTTTATTTCTCTATTTTTGTCCTTTTATTAAATAAAATAATAATAAAACTAAAAGTTATAATAATAAGCCAAAAATAACTTCTAAATTCAATGTTGCACAAAAAACAACGAATAAAGAATTGACAGATCAAGAATCCCTTGATTTGACAATGGAAGAAGAAATGATGACTTTAAATAGTTTAAAAAACGACGTTAATGAAAGGCTAAGAAAAAAAATAAAAGCAAGTGTAAAAAGAGACAAAATATTAAAGTTAAGCAAAGCC
>CALDHY010000106.1 GCA_937901445.1 uncultured Selenomonadales bacterium | reverse complement strand
AAGTTACTTTAAACGAGCGCACACTTTCTGATTCTTTCACGCTTGAAACTGCGCGCCGGATTAAAATTAACGACGCCGTACAAGGTACGCTTTTGGATTATCCCTACAGCTTTTTAGTCGAAGAGCGCGATTGGCAAGATTTAACTTCACGCGTCAAAGGTATGTACGATATTGACAAACTTTTATATTCGTTCATCGAAATGGATTTACGCAATGAAAAAGAAACATATCTGGACGGCGTACGTTATTTTCCCGCGTCAAGCTACATCAGCAAAATTGCCGCCTATCTGAATTTAACGCCGAATATCAAGATTGAAGACTTTACACCGTACAATTTATTTGGCGACACCAACATTACATATTCTGATTTAATCAGCAGTTTGTTTAGTTGGACTTCGAGACTGCCGCAACGTCAGATTAATGTTTTCATACGCGGCGGAACTTTGCATTGCATTCAGCGCGGACTTGAAGATTCTGTTTTTGATATTTCAGATATTCCACATTCACGCCCGCATTTCAACGAGAAACTTATTCGTTCAATGTACAACAACCCTTTCGGCGATAATGATTACGACGAAGAACCAAAACCTTTCAGCGGCACTATTTCTTATTGGGATTTTTACAGCAGAAATGAAATGACCTATAAAAACGGATTATTAACGCATGAATTCAGCTATTTCAACAATGGCAGTTTTACCGAAAAAAAGGAAAGTATTAAAAGTATAATTTATTCGTATATCAAACATAAAGACGCCTACTATATTTCTCATAAGAAAATCGTTGAGAAGACTCAAGAAGGTAACAGTATATCTGAATCAATCATCGATACAGAGTATAAATACAAAGTGTACTTTGAAGGCAAACAAGAAGGTTATTATTTAACAAGTGAAATTGAAAACAGTTCAAAACTTGAAGGTGAAGTTTGGGGCTCGCTTGAAACCACAGAAAAAACTATTCGCCAAACTTTCCATAGCCCAATAGGTAACGGCTGGTATTCTACCACTGTTTATGAAGACGGCGAATATTTGGGCAGTACAATTTCTCAAGGCGCGCCCACTAACCAAGTTTCTCAATACACTACCCAACAAATGAGAAAAGTTTTTGGCGTGTCAGCTGAAAATAATACCTACGAGGCGCAACGTTCAAGGCTTGCGCCTATTGCCGATACATCTTTTCCTGTTAGAGAATTAGATTTACTTAAAGAACTTACCGACGATTTAAAATGGCTTAATCGCAAAATTCAAGTTACTGTTACATTGGACTTAATCAGCAAGATTGAAAACGGCGTACCCGCTTTAAAACATATTGTCGATTTTACCGAGCGCGTCAGACTTGACGGCGTCGAATATTTTTTAGTTTCCAACACAATAACTTTTACGCCAAGAAGTTTAATTCAAAAATTACAGTTAGTGAGGTGGACAGAATGAGCGTTCAAAATTTGGCTGATTCAATTAAATCTGTTGTCGATAAAAGAATTGACGAAGAATCACGGACAAGGCGCGGCACCATTCAAGGCGGCAGATTTATTTCCGGCGGCAAGTCTTATCCTTTTGCGGCGGCTGTCGATTGTAATACCGGCAACGGTAAAAGAGTCTGGGCGCAACTTTCAACTAACGGTAAAGCCGTTGTTGTTGGTGATTGATTATGTACAGAGCCAAAGTAGAAAAAGTAAGCGGCACTAAAGTTAGGGCGGGCGGTAAATGGCTTACCTGCATTGGCAACCGCAATGTTAAAGTTGGAGACTTAATCTGGACGGACGGACGCTGCGTTTACGGTTACGAACAAACGCCGCAACAACCTTTCGTCATTACGTCAGATGATTGTGGTATTCCAATTATTATTGACCGCAATTTTTACACATACAAAAATTATCTTAAAGATGAAGGCGTATCATCCGACGAACAATTTTACTGTTTCTCAAACGACAAACGCGGCAACCTTTATGTTTCCACCGACAAAAAAATTTTAGCGTCAAATGTAAAAGACGGTAATTTTTATTATTTAATTGAAGACGGCGATAATATAAACATCGTTAAAAATGACGCGGTTATAAAATTTGTCGAGAACTCCGCCAAAACAAAAGTAAATGAAAAAACATCACAAGAATTTCCAAGCGTCAGCGGGAAGTCTACCACTATGTATTACAAATACGCAAAAGTTAATTTTGCAGATACGCCGGTTAATATGGAAGATGAACAGGGAAACGCAATTCCATTTCTAAGTTTTGAATGGATGAAACTGCGCTATACAAATTATGCAACCGGTTATACTGTAACGAGTACACCTATAAACGAGCAAGTTTCAGATAGAATTGAAGATACACAAACGATTTATTATGACTGGGCTTTTATTGAAGACGAGAAAAATTGGGCAATAGTTGTAACTAACATTTGTGAAATAAACAGGGGCTATATAACAGGAGTTATTGAAACTATTGACGTTTCAAATGTTTTGATGGGCGAGTTTATGATAATACGTAGACCTTTAGCAGACGAATACAGAGGCACCGTTGCACAGACTTATTATATTTCGTCAAGCGGCGAAAATTTGATTTTTGACTACTTAAAAAAATCAAGCTGGTGTACCGGATATTCAGGCTATGAAGAAGGTTCATGGAATCAGTATATCGCAGGTTGGTTAGGCTTGAATTATTCTCAAAATGTACCGCAAACATTTGACGATTCACCGGCGGATTATAATATCGAACCTTTTTTGAAACAACAATTTCCTATTCACGACGGATTTTTCTTTACCGTCAATTCTGTAACTGTAAGCGAACAATCAAACGGTTTTAAAATTATCGGACTTTTAGGCAAAATAAACATTACAATTTTTACACAGAAAAACAAGCCGTTTTTTACCGGCACTTTTTACTACTTACCTTATATTTCTGTTTGCAAAACAAAAAATCAAAAATGGCTATTAGGAGTATTTCAGAGACTTAACAAACGTACAACCAATGAAGTTATTGGAAAAGGCTTATACGAGATTAGCGGAGATAAATTAAATCAAATTAGTTACAACAAAATTTTTAATCAGTGTTTACGACCAATGAAGAAATACAAGCATTGGTGGGAAAAGATTCAATCTTTAGATTAGTCTTAGGGCTTTTTTTATTGGAGGCGTTCACTATGGATTTTCTTTCGCCCGAGTTT
>CALDHY010000105.1 GCA_937901445.1 uncultured Selenomonadales bacterium | reverse complement strand
GATCTATCTGAAAGCGATTTACCAAAAGAATGCATAGAGTATTTTTCATCGGAGCAAAATAAGAGATTAAGCTTAATGATTAACGATGTTATAAAAAACTCAAAGGATAAACCTAAGGTTACAATGAGTGATGAATGCTGGCATTATACGACAAAACTTCGTGAATATATGTTTCAGACGGTTTATGTTGATTCACCGGCAAAACTTGAGGAAGTCAAAGCCCGCCATGTTGTCAGAGAATTATTTTTCTTATACAAAGATATGCTTAAAAATGTCTGTCCGGAAGATAAAATTGAGAGAATTGTAACGGACTATATTTCAGGGATGACAGACAGGTATGCCGTTGAAAAATATAAAGAACATTTTATACCTGTCGGGTTACATTTGGGAGCAAAGGAAGATTATCTTTTTAAACTTGCAAAGGTAATTGATTAAAATTTTTAATGAGAGTAAAATTTTGATATGAAGATACAAGACAAGGCAAAAATTCAAGGATTTGAAGTTAACACCTACAGCGAAGAGGAGGCTTTTGTCCGCATTCAAGAAACCGGCGGGCAGGTTGTAACAATAAACCCTGAAATTATTGCAATGGCAAAAGAGGATGAAGAATTAAAGGAGATAATAGATTCTGCGGAATTAGTAATTCCTGACGGAATTGGGGTTGAGATAGGTTTAAAAATATTGGGACACAATGTTAAGCGAATTCCGGGGATAAATTTTGCTCGCAGACTATTAGAAAGTTCTGTTAAAAAGTCTCAAACCGTGGCCTTAATCGGAAGCAAACCTACCGTTTTGAAAAAGACTGTTGACAATTTAAGAAGCGAAATTCAGGGGATAAATATTATTTATTCAAGAGACGGATATTTTGGGGACAGCCAAAATGTTATAGAAGATTTAAAATTATGCAAGCCCGATATTGTACTTGTTGCAATGGGAGTTCCAAAGCAGGAAAAATTTATTTACCAATTAAAAAAAGTTTTACCTGATGCAATAATGATAGGTGTCGGAGGAAGTTTTGACGTATGGTCGGGGTTTATAAAAAGAGCACCTGAAATATACCAAAAACTCGGGCTTGAATGGTTATACAGAACCATCCTTGAGCCGGAACGATTTAAAAGGATATTTCCGACATTACCAATGTTTATTATAAATGTGTTAAAAGAAAAATGGAGCAGCAAATGTTAAAAGAATCAGAAATCAAGAATTAATGTAATAAAAATGGTCTATAACGCACAATCGGGGCATATTGGAGGAGCCTTATCATCAGCAGATTTTATGACTGTTTTGTTTCATAAATGCATGAAGCTTGCGCCAAAATGGGAAAAGGATAAAAATTATTCCGAGCGTGACAGATTTATTCTGTCAAAAGGACATGCTTCTTCAATTCTTTACAGCGTACTTTCGCAGTGCGGATATTTTCCTGAAAGCGAACTTTTAACATTCAGAAAACTTAACTCCAAACTTCAAGGTCACCCGTTTCCGTTATGCAATGGAGTAGAAGTCGCAACAGGTTCTTTGGGACAAGGACTTTCAATAGCTTGCGGAGTTGCACTTGCACTTAAACTTGACAAAAATTCTGCAAAGACATTTGTACTTATGGGCGATGGTGAGCTTCAAGAAGGCAGTTGTTGGGAAGGATTTATGAACGCTTCGCATAACAAATTGAATAATCTTATCGCAATAATTGACAGAAACAGACTTCAAATTGACGGAAACACAGAGGATATAAAAGGTTTGGACAATCTTAAGGATAAGATAAAAGCTTTTAATTGGGAAGTTATTGAAATTGACGGTCATAATTATAACGAAATATATGACGCTATCGAAAAAGCTAAAACCTCTCAAAACATGCCGGTTGCAATTATTGCCAACACAATAAAAGGTAAGGGCGTAAGCTTTATGGAAAATAATGCAGGCTGGCACGGTAAAGCTCCAAAAACAGAAGATTACGAAGCTGCGCTTAAAGAACTGGGAGAATAAACCGTAATGATTTACGATATTTTGGAAAATATTTCAAGGTATAACCAGATTCAAAAACAGGCGAAAGATTTTATAATTGGTTTAAGTTCGGATATTCCGCTTGGCAGATATGAAATTTCCGATGGAATTTACGCCAATATTGAGGAATATTCAACCAAACGAATTGAAGAAGCAAAATTTGAAGCACACAGAAAATATATTGATATCCAAATTTTATTAAAAGGATATGAACGGCTGGATTTTGCACCGATTAAGGACAGAAAAATTATTGAACCTTACGATGAAACAAGGGATATAGAATTTTTTGAATATGGAAATACTGATATAACACCTTGTTTTTTAGACGGTAAAAATTTCGTTATGCTTTTTGGGGGCGAACTTCATGCACCGCAGATTTCACCTGACGGAGACAGAAAAACCGTTAAGAAAGTTGTTGTAAAAGTTCGGATTTAGAATTTTTTTGACTGTTTGAATACCAAAAACCCTGCCAAGTATTCCGTCTCAAAAATTCCTCATCAATTTTATTCAGACAATCGAATTTTCGCCCAAGCCACGTAGGGGCAATAAGATTTAGCCTGTCACCGTTTCCGGCAAGCCTGTGTATTGTACATTCACATGGCAATAGCTCCATAAAATCACAAATCAAACTTACATACTCATCGTCACTCATAAAATCCACTTCGCCGTTTTTGTACATTTCGGCAATTTTGGTATTAATTTCGTCGGGCATAAGATAAACTTTGTTTTCAAGTTTGCTGTGATTGTGGAGAATGTGCGCGCAGCTGAAAAATTGTACCGCAAAACTTAAATCCATAATTTCTGCGGGGTGTCCGTCGCCGGACGCAAGATTTACAAGCCGCCCCTCTGCCAAAAGATAAATTCTGCGCCCGTCGCTCTGTAAAAATTCTTCGATATTGTGACGAACAAGGCGGCGGCTTACTGACATTTTTTCAAGTTGCGGGATATTAATTTCAACGTCAAAATGACCGCTGTTTGCAAGTACCGCGCCGTTTTTCATAACTGCGAAATGTTCAGCCGTTATAACGTCTTTATCGCCGGTAAGCGTCAAGAAAATATCGCCGACCTTTGCCGCCTCATTCATTGGCATAACGCGGAAGCCGTCAAAAACCGCCTCAATCGCCTTGATAGGATCAACTTCAGTAACAATGACATTTGCGCCGAGACCTTTTGCACGCATTGCGCCGCCCTTGCCGCACCAGCCGTAACCGGCGATAACTACATTTTTTCCGGCAACAACTAAATTTGTCGTGCGCATAATCCCGTCCCAAGTCGATTGACCCGTACCGTAACGATTATCAAAAAGATATTTGCAGTAAGCGTCATTGGCGGCAATCATTGGAAAGGGCAATTCGCCGCGCTTTTCCAACGCGCGCAACCTGTAAACGCCGGTTGTAGTTTCTTCACTGCCGCCCAAAATTTTTGGAATAATTTCACGGTGTTTAGTCAAAAGTAAATTTACAAAGTCGCCGCCGTCGTCAATAAAAATATCCGGCGCAAATTCAATGGCGCGTTCAATAAAATTATCGTACTCTTCAGCCGTGCAAGCGTGTTTTGCAAAAACTGTTACGCCGTCTTCAACAAGCGCGGCGGCTACGTCATCTTGAGTTGAAAGCGGGTTGCAACCGGTTAAAACAACTTCCGCGCCCGCCGCTTTGAAAACTTCAGCCATATAAGCGGTTTTCGCCTCGACGTGCAACGCCATTGAAATTTTTTTACCGGCGAAAGGTTTACTTTGAGAAAATTCTTTTTCAATCGCCGCCATTACCGGCATAAAATTTTTTACCCAATTAATTTTGTCGTGCCCGCTCTGCGCAAGTGCCATATCTTTTACAATCGAATTCATTTTAAATCTCCTTTACTTAATCAAGGTCTTTTTCAGTAAATCCCAAATCTTCGGCAGTTTTTAAATCAGCGGCGGCTTTTTCTGTTTCGCCCAAAATTTCATAACATTTGCCGCGCCCGTAATACGAAGTTCTAAATTCAGAATCAATTTCAATCGCCGCTGTAAAATCTTCAATGGCAGATTCATAATCTTTCAAGCCGAAATACGCCCAGCCGCGACTGTCATAAGCAGAGGCAAATTCAGCGGCAAGTTCAATCGCTTTATCGCAATCAGAAAGTGCGCGCCAATAATTGTGAATGTTTATATAACACCAGCCGCGCGCGTTGTAATTAATTGCAAGTTCATTACCCAAAATTATATCCCGACTGCGGTCGTCAATCGCCAATTCATATTTGCCCAATTTTTCATAAGCTTCACTGCGGTTTCTGTAAGCGTATTTGTGATTGGGATTGAGTTCAACAGCTTTATTAAAATCTTCAATGGCTTTTTCGTATTGCCCCAAATAATAATACGCCCTGCCGCGATTGTTGAACGCCATATCGTCTTTTGGATTAAGTTCAAGATACTTTGAGTATTCGAAAACTGCGCGATCGTCGTTTTTGAAATGATGATAAATCCAGCCGCGCCGAAAGTAAACAAAATCTTGCTTAGGATTTAATTTTAAAGCTTCGGTGTACAAAAATTCGGCGGTGTTATAATCGCCGTTGTCAAAAAATTTGTCAGCCAATTTCATTTTACTTTTAGCTTTTTCTTCGTCGGAACTTGCCAAAATTAACGCCTCCTATTTTTCATAACCTAATTTTTCGGCAGTGTCAAAATCTGCGCGAGCCTTTGCAAGGTCACCTAATGCTTCATAGCAATTTCCGCGCCAAACATAAAGCGAAGCGTAATTCGGATTTAATTTAATCGCCTTGCTGAAATCAGAAATCGCCTTTTTATAATTTTGAAAAGCTCCTGCATAAACATTGCCGCGATTTGAATACGCCGCGTCAAATTTCGGATTAATTTTTATAGCCGTGCTTAAATCTTCAAGGGTTTTATCGTTTTGCCCCAAAAAAGAATACGCAAGGGCGCGGTTATTGTAGTTGTCGGGGCGTTCGGGATCAATTTTAATTGCGCGGGTAAAATCTGCAACCGCTTTTTCATACTGCTGTAAATATTTGCCGTAAATCAAGCCCCTGTTGCTGAAAATTCCTTCAGATTCATAGCCGAGCCGAATTGCCTTTGAATAGTCCTTAAGTGCTTGCGTGTACTTGTCGGAATGAAAATAGGCGTCGCCGCGATAACTGTAAACAATTTTGTAATTTTCTTCATCAAGTCTCAAAACTTTGTTGTAGTCTGTGATAGCTTTTTGATAATTTTTCAAGTTGTAATACGCCTCGCCGCGCAGATAATATGCCTCCGCGTTATTCGGCTCTTCGGCGATAACTTGGTTGCAAAGTTCCAAAACTTTTTCATCCTCTTCATTTTCCAGCAATTCTTGTGCCGCCTCAAGTTTTTCTTCATTGGAAATATCCAAAATAAAAACCTCCTATTCAGTGTAACCTAATTTTTTGGCGGTGTTAAAATCTGCGCGAGCGTTTTTGGTATCGCCCAACGCTTCATAAACTTTGCCGCGCAAATAAAAAGTTTCGCCGTCATTTGGATTTAATTCAATCGCCTTGTTAAAATCCTGTAGCGCAGATTTATAATTTTTCAATTCGCTGTAAACTTCGGCGCGGTACGAATACGCCTCATAATAATTGGGATTGAGTTTAATAGCGCGGTTTAAATCTTTAAGCGCAGAATCATTTTTGCCGAGTGCGTAAAAGGCGGCGGCGCGTTGAACGTAAGGCAGAAAATTATTTTCGTCAAGTGAAACTGCTTTATCAAAATCTGCCATCCCCTGTGAAAATCTGCGCAACGCAAAATAAATCTTGCCGCGATTTATATAAGCCGTCGTGTCATTGGGATTGACTTGCAAAGCTTTATTAAAATCTTCCAACGCCGCCGAATAATTTTGCAGTTCAAAGTTAGTTTTGCCCCTGTTGTTATAGGCGTAAGCATTCGGCGCAATTTCAATCGAGCGGTTGTAGTCGTCAAGAGCCTTTTGGTTTTCGTGAAGTTCGTTATAAGCCGTGCCTCTGCCAAAATAACCTTCAGCATTGCGCGGGTTGGCGTTTATTGCATCATTGAAAGATTGTACGGCGTTTTGATATTCGCCGTTGCCGTAAAAATTCCAGCCTTCCTCAAGTTTATAATTGAAAATAAAAATTTTATCCTGCTTTTGAAAATCTTGAACGACTTGTTCGCGTGAAACAGTACCGGCGGCAAGCTGTGCTTTTAAATCTGCGATAACTTGTTCTTGTTCGGCGTTGGCGCGGCGTAAATCTTCAAGTTGCGTGTTAATTTTGCGGCGTTCTTCAATACTTTTTGTCAGCCACTTATCCATATTGTCGGAGTCAATTTCAGCCTTCAATGTTACGTGAATAATAATTCCCTTGTCGCCGCTCAAAAAATCTTGACTGTATTTTATATCCGTGATTTTCATAATACCGCTTGAAATTGTAATAATTTCGTCTTCGAGCAGTTCAAAATTTTTCATATGTGAATAACTTTCAAGATAAACGCCGGCTTGTTCTTGCGCGTTTTGCGCGGCGCGGTTTTTGGCGCGTTGCTTGGCAATTTCCGGCGTCTCAAAGTCACTCATAATGTATTCGCCTTCGCCGTCATAAATTCTAACTTCAGCGTTTGCAGTTTCAGAAATAAAAAAATTTCCGCCAATTATTAACGCCGCCATTGTACGCAGAAAATTTTTCTTGTTGAACATAAAATCACCGCCCTAAATTTTTTCGTGGTGAGTAACGTCGAAATGCAAAGGCGTAACAGAAACATAGCCGTTTTCAACCGCGAAAATATCTGTACCTTCGCCCGCGTCAATATCGTAAACTTCGCCGCGTATCTCAAAAAAATTTTTGCCGTTTTCGGTACTGCGAATAAAAGCATTTTTATAATCACGCTTGCCCAGTCGCGCAGATTTAAATTCAACCACGCCTGCGCGATAGTTTTTTGGAAAGTTTATATTGTGAAAAAAAATTTCGCCGGCAGAAAATTTTTCAGCGAAATATTTTGCAGTAACTTCAGCAACTTCTTCAAATGGAATTTCAGAATTTTTATCACGAGAAATGGCAAGCGCGGGTATATCGTGTAAAAAGCCTTCCAACGCGCCGCCGACCGTCCCCGAATATAAAACATCTGTTGCCAAATTTGCGCCGTCATTTATCCCTGAAATTACCGCAGAAATTTTTTCAGCCTTGCCCAATTCCTCAAGGTAAAATTTCACACAATCTGTAGGCGTGCCGTCAATCGCCCACGCCTCAATTTTATTTTCAACGCGCCGGTATTCAATTTTTTTCCAAACTGTAAAAGCATGAGCCATACCGCTTTGTTGACGCATTGGAGCGGCTAGTACCACTTCAAAATTTTTCTGCAACGCCCGCGCCATTGCCCAAATTCCGGCGGCGTCTATTCCGTCATCATTCGTAACCAAAATTTTCATTGAATCACTCCCAGAAATTTTTAAAAATCGCCGTAGAGGCGTTTAAAAGCCTCTGCAAGCGATTTCATTTCATTTTAGGTAAATTTATATTAAAAACATTTGAAAGCGTCAAGAAACAGCCTTCAGGGCGTTTCAGGCGTGTAAAATTTTGTCGAAGATATTTTCAAACTCTTCAACAGTTTCTGCAGTGTTAAAATTTTTCCGAATTTCCGCGCCGCCCTTTAAGCCTTTCGTATACCACGCGGCGTGCGCCCGCATTTCTCGCACGGCTACATTTTCGCCCTTGAACTCAATTAATTTTGCAAAGTGCCGTTTCATAGTTTCGACACGTTCAATTAAATTTGGCGGAGAAATTTTTTCGCCCGTCAAAAAATATTTCAAAAGCGCACCGATAATAAAAGGGTTGCCCTGTGCCGCACGTCCGACCATTACGCCGTCAGCCTTTGTAATTTCCAAAATTTTATCGAGTGAATCAAAATCTTTAACGTCGCCATTTGCGATAACGGGAATTTTTACGGCGGCTTTAACTTTTGCAATTTCGTACCAATTCGCCGCCCCGCTGTAAAATTGTTGGCGCGTCCGCCCGTGCACTGCAATAAAATCGACGCCGCAACTTTCGGCGATTTTCGCAATTTCTACAGCGTTAATATTTTCGTCAAAGCCCAGACGAATTTTTATGCTGAAGGGAATTTTTACGGCTTTTCTAATCGCAGATAAAATTTCGCCTACAAGTTTAGGATTCTGCATAAGCGCGGAGCCTTCGCCGTTTTTTATAATTTTTGGCGCAGGGCAACCCAAATTAAAGTCTATAACTGCCGCCGTCCCCAAATCTTCAACGTACTTTGCCGCCGTCGCGCAGATTTCAGGATTGGAGCCGAAAAGTTGAATTGCAACAGGTCTTTCGCCTTCGGTAGTTTTCAGCATTTCCAAAGTTTTTTCATTGCGGTAGTGAATACCGTTGCAACTTACCATTTCTGAAAACATCAGCAAATTTTTTTTATACGGCGCGTCGACAAGTTCACGTACAATCACTCGAAACGCTGAATCAGTCACGCCCGCCATTGGTGCCAAAAATATTGGCGTCTTAAAAATTTCTTCGACTGTCATTTGACGTAATGAACTTTCTTTTCGTCATAGCGATTTTGTTGGGGATTTTTTTTGACAGGATAACCGAGCGCAAAAATTGTAAACGCCGAAATATTTTCCGGCAAATTTAAAAGTTTTCCAAGCGCGCTCATTCTGTCTTCAAAAGGCGCAATTCCCATCATAACGCCGCCGAGTCCCAATTCTTCACATTCCAGCCAAATATTTTCCGTTGCAATGGCGCAATCAATATCAAGCATTTTAGGAACTTTGACGTTGTCTTTGTTGTAGCAAACGACAATAGCGGCGGGAGCATTTGCGGCGGGCGTCGAATAGGGCGTAACTTTGCCGAGTTTTGCAAGAATTTCTTTGTTTGTTACAACGTAAAATTCCCACGCCTGCTGATTTTTGGCAGTTGGAGCCGCCATTGCCGCCTGTAAAAGTTTTTCGATTTTTTCCGGCTCTACCGCGCGGTCTTCAAATTTGCGAACGCTTGTTCTTGTAAAAATTGCACTCATTATTTTTCCTCCGTTAAATTTGATTTACGCGGAAAATATATCACAGTTTCAAAACTTAGACAATAAAAAAGACTAAGAAAAAATTCCTTAGCCTTTAATTCCCAAAATCAAGTATTCAATTTTTGTTACGTTCATAAAGCACGCGCAGCCCCGACAAAGTTAAAAAGTGATCAATTTTGTCAATAGTTTTGGATTCTTTAGAAATCATTTTGGCAAGCCCGCCCGTTGCAATAACTTTAGCTTTCCAAGTTTCGCCCATTTCTGCGCGAATACGCCTTACAATTTCATCAACCTGCCCGACGTAGCCGTAAATAATACCGGCTTGCATACCGGTTGTTGTGTTATGACAGATAACACTTTTTGGCGGTACAAGTTCAATTCGTGGAAGTTTTGCCGTTGAACTAACTAAAGAATCAGCCGCCGAAACAATACCCGGTGCAATTACGCCGCCCAAAAAATCGCCGTTATCAGCCACAACGTCAATAGTTGTAGCCGTGCCAATGTCAATGACGATTAAAGGTCCGCCGTAATGTTCAAACGCTCCGACTGCGTTTACAATTCTATCTGCGCCAATAGCGCGCGGGTTTTCATAATTTATTTTTATACCGGTTTTAATTCCGGGACCGACTACCAGCGGCTTAATTTTAAAATAACGTTCACACATTTTTGTAAAAGGAACCAAAAGTTGAGGCACTACCGACGAAATAATTATATCGCTAACGTCATTGATACTTACGCCTTGATAACGAAATAAATCATTAATCAGCATTCCGTATTCATCGCCGGTTTTTTGGCTGTCAGTCGAAACGCGCCAATGTTTCATTAAATTTTTGCCTTCGTACGTCCCCATAACGATATTGCTGTTGCCAATGTCAATTACTAAAAGCATTTACGCACCGCCTTTAAGTTTTGCAACGTCAACCCAGCCCGCGCTTTTTATATATTTTTCCAGTTCGTCAAGTTGAAGTTTGACAACGCTTTTATCGTTGCCGGCGGCGGGATAGACAAAATCAAAACGTTTCAAAGATTCATCAAGGTAAATTGGTACGCCGTCATTTACTGCGAAAGGACAAGTGCCGCCTACCGCGTGTCCGATATAATTTTCAACTTCATCAACGGGGATCATGTGCGGGCGACAGCCGAATTGCGCTTTAAATTTTTTATTGTCTAAGTTCATATCGCCGCCGAGCAAAATTAACACGGGCTTTTTATCCACGAATACCGAAATTGTTTTTGCAATTCGTCCGACTTCACAATTTAAAACATCCGCCGCCTGTTGAGAAGTTGCCGTTAATTCTTCAAATTCTACTACTCTTTCAGGCTCGCCAATTTCTGCAAAATATTTTTTGACTTTTTCTATAGCCAAATTTTTATCCCCCAAATTTAATTTTTTTTTATTTATAAATGTACTTTCTTTTTTCTACAGCAAAAAAAGAAAGTACCAAAGAAAAAGTGCCGCGCCCGCCTGTGTTTTTCGCGTTAAAGGTTTCAAAAATTAAAGTTTACCGCCGCGTTTTCTCACGTTACCTAATCTTAAAGGCACAAGCAAAAACGGAGTGCGGCGGGCGTCTCATTTTTTTCAAAATTTATTTTTTTCAAAATTTCTTCTGCGCGATGCACGATAATTTTTGCGCCGCTGTCAACAAGTTCACTTTCAGGGCGAAATCCCCATGTTACACCGACCGGCAAAAATCCCGCGTTTATCGCAGTTTGCATATCAACTGCAGTATCGCCGAAATATGCAACTTCAGCCGGTTGCACGCCAATTTTTTTTGTAATTTCCAACGCTCGCGCAGGATTAGGTTTTTTGGCATCGCCTATAACTGCGGTAAAATTTATTGTAGGAAAAATTTTTTCGGCAAGCTCAACGGCGGCAAAATGTTGCTTGTTGGTACAAATTGCAACGGGAATTTTTTTATTTTGGAGCGCGGTTAAAAGTTCGACAATTCCCGCGTAAGGTTTAGTTTTATTCAGTAAATGTTTTTCGTAGCAACCGTTGTAATATTCCAGCGCGTCATTTATAAATTTTTCGTCAGTAGTTTCAAGGGCGCGCTCCATTAATTTTCTTGCGCCGTTGCCTACGAAAATTCGCACTTCGTCAATCGTACGGCGCGGGCGTTTGTAATGTTCCAACATTTCGTTGACGCTGTCAGCCAAATCTTCAAGCGTATTTGTCAAAGTCCCGTCCATGTCAAAAATTGCGGCTTTATACATCAATTTCACCACCTCCAAAATTTTACTCGTTCAAAACGCGGAATTAAATTAAAGCGTTTTAAAAGTTGCTCTCCAATTTTTTTGCAAGAAGTTCATTAACCATTTGAGGATTAGCCTTGCCTTTGGTTGCCTTCATAATTTGCCCGACAAGTGCGCCAATAGCTTTTTTCTTGCCTGCGCGGTATTCTTCGACGGCTTTTTGATTTTTTGAAATAACTTCGTCAACAATTCCCTCAATCGCTGAAGTGTCTGTAATTTGTACAAGCCCTTTATCCTTGACGATTTTTTCAGGCGAATCTTTAGACTTCCACATTTCAACAAAAACAGTTTTTGCAATTTTGCCGCTGATTGTGCCTTTTTGAATCAGCAAAATCATTTCGGCAAGGCGTTTGGCGTCAACGGGCGAATTTTCTATTGTCAAATTTTCGGCGTTAAGATTTTTTGAAAGGTCGCTCATAATCCAGTTGGCGGCAAGTTTTGCGTCCGCGCCGTTTTGTACAACTGTATCGAAATATTCAGCCATTGCGCGGGAACTTGTGATAATTCCTGCGTCATATTCTGAAAGTCCCAAATCATTTATCAAGCGGGCGCGGCGGGCGTCAGGCAATTCAGGCAGTGATTTTCTGAAGTTTTCAATTTCTTCATCGGTTGTAATAATCGGCGGTAAATCCGGCTCCGGCATATATCTGTAATCGTGCGCGTTTTCTTTGTTGCGCATTGATTGAGTAATTCCCTTTTCGGGGTTCCAAGTGCGCGTTTCTTGAATAATTTTGCCGCCGTCGTCCAAAACTTCAGCTTGTCTTTCAATTTCGTAATTTATCGCATCTTCCAACGCTTTAAACGAATTTATATTTTTCATTTCGGTACGAGTGCCGAGTTTGTCACTTCCAACGGGACGCAATGAAACGTTAATATCTGCGCGAAGGTTGCCTTCTTCCATACGGCAATTTGACACGTCGATATATTCAAGAATCGCTTTAATTTTTTCCATGTAGGCGCGCGCCTCTGCCGCCGAATGCATATCAGGTTCAGAAACAATTTCAATCAGCGGTACGCCCGTGCGGTTATAGTCAACGTTTGAAGTTGCAGAATCTTTAATTGTCGTGCCGCTGTGAACGAGTTTGCCCGCGTCTTCTTCCATATGAATACGGGTTAAGCGCACAATTTTTCTTTCGCCGTCAACTTCAATTTCAACTTGTCCTTCGTAGGCAATGGGTAAATCGTACTGCGAAGTTTGCCAATTTTTGGGCAGGTCGGGATAATAATAATTTTTTCTGTCAAATTTGCTGTACTTGTTAATTTTGCAATTCGTGGCAAGTCCGGCTTTAATCGCAAATTCTACAACGCGGCGATTAATCGTAGGCAAAACGCCCGGAAGTCCCAAACAAACGGGACAAGTATGAGTATTTTGTTCCGCGCCAAAAGTCGTCGCGCAGCCGCAGAAAATTTTTGTTGCAGTTTTCAATTCGCTGTGAATTTCCAGCCCTATTACCGCTTCATATTTCAAAATAAATTCCTCCTAAACGCAATATTTATTTTTCTTGTTCCAAATTTTAAATTTTTGGATTCTGTCTTCAGTGTCAATTCCATTATCTTGCTTAATTTTCAGTCTGTCAATTTCTTTGCCGCTTTCAATTTCCTTGACAACGTAAGAATCATTTTCGCACGCAATGAAATATTTGTTAAATTCCAGCCGCTCCGAAACAGGATTATAATAATTTTGAAAAGTTTCTTCGTCAACAATCGCCCGCAAAAACGGTTGATAAGCTTTTTCAGATTTTCTTTCGCCGGTTACCCACGCCAAAATTAAATACGGCTGATCCTCAAAATTTTTCCAAAAATATTTGCCGTATCGCCCGATTCTGAATTCAGGATAATTGACATAATAATAACTCCATTCAAATCTTTTCCAATTCCGCTGATTCTTCAAATAGTTGTCAATCATTTCATTCAAAAAATCTTCAGTGAAAAAATCTGTTTCATCCAAAAACGCGTTTAAATATTCTGCCGTGCTTTTATAATTTTCATTGTATGAACTGAAATGAAAAAGATTTTGCCATGAAACAGGCAAGGCTGCGCCGAATTGGTAAAGTTGCTTTTTATGCTGAAAATAATCCCAACCGGACAAAAAAGCCCGCGCTATTAAATCATAATCTAAACTGAAAAGCAAAATAAACCGCTTAAAATTTTGGGGATTTTCCAAGCCGATAATTCCAATTTGCCCGTACAAAAGATAATGATCTTCCAGCTCAAAAAGCGATTCGGCGTAATTGGGATTTTTGGCAAGCCATTCAATTTTTTGTTGTTCTTCCTTGAGTTGATAATCGTTGAAATTGGGACCGAGCACAATAATTTTTTCGTCAATCAAAATACTTTCAATTTGTTTCAATATTGCAGGCAAACGGTTTCCGCCCTGCCGCGCCTCACTGTCACTAAGTTCAGCACCGACAGAATTATTTACCAAATTATTTACAATTCTGATTCTGCGGCGAAAATTTTTATCCGAAATTTTTTCTTTGTTGCAAAGGTAAAAAGTGAAGGCGTACAACATAATGGTTTTGCCGAGCGAAAAATTTTTACCGGCAGATTTTACGCAATCTTCAAAAAGGTTAGTTTTATCAAAGTACAAAATAATTTTGCCTGGTTGTGAAATATTTTCAAGGTTTTTACTTTTGCTGCCGCGTGAAACTCTTTCGCCAAAAAATTTTCCAATGTCAATATCGCACCAACAGTCAAAAGACTTTTCCATAAACTCAAGATTTTCTTTGACTTTGCCGGAAAAAAATTCGTCCAGTAAATCAAAAAAACTCTCACGGCTGGAATTTTGGGGCGTGTCGTTTTTCTTGTACAGCAAAATATCACAAAGAAATTTAAAATAATTTAAAAAGCCGCTGTCAATCAAATTTTTATCGTCGCGGTACTGCCAGAGCATATCAGTCCAAACGGTATCGATTTTTTGTACAATTCTGTTGGAAATTGCGGCGTCGAAATTATCGAGGCGGCTTTTAAATTCCGCCTTAAAGTGTTCAAAATCAGTTAAAAGCTTGCCGCGCGAATTCATCGTAATATAAATTTCGTCAGTCAAGCCCATATCTTTGATTGGCAAAAAATAAAACGAAATTGCGTTGTTTTCAAGTTTTTGCCAAATATTTTGCACGCCGGAAAATTTGCCGTTGATAGCGTCGAGCATTTCAAGCATTGCGTTAATTGAAGGGTCTTTTTTCCAACTTAGCGGGAACCACGCTTGATCTTGAATTTCGTTTGAAAGTTTGTCTTTAAATTTCGGCTGAAAATTTATTAAATCTGCGCAAAAATCCCGCGTATCGGGGCGCGTTTCGTAGGAAAAATATTTTAGAAAACTGTACTTTGCGGCGTCGATTTTTTCTTTTTTGGCGGCGTACCAGTAAAGCAAAAATAAAGTTGTAAGGCGTTGTTGACCGTCAAGCGGCGTTAAAATTCCGTTATCATTTAAATCGCCGTAAATAAAATCTAACGTTATTGGCTTTTTCGTCACGGCGTCAAAAAGTGCGTTGAGAAAATTTTTGCGGACGCGCTTAATCGTTGAAGTATTTCTGCCCTGCGCGTAGTCCCGCTGAATTATCGGGATAATAATTTTTTGTACGCGAATTTTTTGGTCGCCAATTTTAATCGCCGAAGTAAAAATATCCTTAAAATTAAATTTCTGCATAGTAAGCCCTCGTTAAACAGGTTTTGTCAAATATTCTTTTAAAGTATCGTTAATTGCCTCAAGGTAGGCGGCTCTGTCAATCTGCGACCAAAAGTGGATTTGATTTTTTTCAGACTTTGTATAATATTTCAGAAAAGCCATTTTTGTACAGAACGGGATAAATTCGCCGTGCATATCCATTTGAATAATTGCGTTGCGTTTAACGTCGAAAGTGGAATTGCCGAGCGCGGAATTTTCGGCGCACTTTATCAAAGCAAGATTTGCAATGGAATTTATGTATTCTTCATTGTCTCCGGCGGGCGAAAATTTTTGCAGAATTTTTTCTTGCAAAGAGGTAAACACGCTGTAACGAAATTCTTTTTGGTTCAAAAGTTTATCAATTTCTGAAATTAAATCAGAATTATCTTCAGCAAGATTTTCAAGCGAAATTTTGTGAAGTTTAAGCCATTCCCGCCAATTTTCTTGAGTGCCTTTTTCGCCGGAGTTTACCGCGTGGATATGCTCCAAGCTCCAAGAATTTTTATTTTCGTCAACGAATTTAAATTTATCGAAAGGGAACCAATACGCCTTTTCTGAATTTTGGCGCACGGATTCAACATTAAACAAAAGTAACAGCCGCCGGATTTTTTCTTTGTCGTTTTCATAATTCCAATCAGAATAATTTTCGCCCGCGTCCAATTTCACGCTGTCACAAATAATTTCTTTCAGCCGCCGTGAAAATTCGCTTGTAGTCTTGCCTTTGGATTCTTTGTAAATTGCGGCAAGATTTTTGTAGCCGGAAGAAATTAAATAGCCTATCTTGTGATAAAAATCGTGGTACTCATACCAATCTTTCAGCAACAAAAAAGTTTTGCGTATTTCCTGCCAAACTTCCTCAAAATTTTTTTCCGTGCGCAATTTGTCGAAGTAAAAGAAAGTTGCATAAGTATCTTTGTCGCTGATATTTTTTCCGGCGATTAAATCCAAAATTAAATCAATGCGCGTTTGATAATTTTCCGGTGAACTGTTGGTTAAAAAATACCACAGCGAATCGTTGTGCAATTCTTTTTCAAGATTATCCCACTGCAAAGCAATTTCCTGTTGTTTCTGTTCGTTAAGATTTTTGTTGCTGCGGCTAAGAAACATTGCCTTGACGAGTTCGGCATTTGTAAGCGGGATTTTTCCTATATTCAGCCGCGTAAAAAGTGCCGCGCCGTCTTCCGCGTCGTCCACTTCATACCAAATAATTTTGACGTTTTCGGTAAAAAGATTTTCAAAGCGGCGGCGCAAAGTGCGTAAATTTGTGGAGGCGGCTTGAATTTTTTCGTTAAACCAATTTTCAATCGCATTGTAAGCATTCGCCATAAAATAAAAATCTATGTTTTCTTCCTGCAAACTCAAATTCATATTTTCCAAAAAATCCGCTGATTTTCGCCGAGTTTCGTAAGTCAAACTAAAATTTGTATCCGAGTTCATAAATTTGTACAAAATAAAAATTGTAGTCAAGCGTTGTTGCCCGTCAATAACCGTAAAATTATTTTCGGCAATTTTTTTTACAACGATAGGTTGAAGGCAATAATCTTTTGAATTTCTTAGCGAATTAATATTTTCGTGGTCAAGCAAATTATAAACGTCGTCCAAAAGTCTGACAACTTCCTTTTCAGTCCAACGATAACCGCGCTGGTACGAAGGCACAAAAAAATTTCCTTCGATGCTGTCAACGGTTTTTAAATTCAGTTCCGACATCATACCACCTCGAAATTTTTAAAATTTTCGGCTGTATCAATTTGACATTTTTATAAAAAAATCCTTTACAATTTGTCGGCAAAATTGCAACTTTGCAGTTGCCCTGCCATAAAAATTCAATATTAAAATTCTTGCAATAAATTATTAAAATTAGTAAAATACCCGCGTGTTTGAAATAATTTTATTGGAGGTTTTTTCAATGAAAAAAAGTTTTTTGGCAATGTTGGGACTTGCAGTAAGTTTAGTTTTTACCGGTTGCGGCGGAGACAGCGGAGGCAATGAACCTGCCGCAAACACCGGCGGCGATGCTAAACTTGAGGCAACGGTAAAAATTGGCGCAACGCCCGTACCGCACGCCGAAATTTTGGAAGAAATTAAATCTGACTTGAAAGAAAAAGGCGTAACGCTTGAAATTGTTGAATTCAATGACTACGTACAGCCGAATATTGCGCTAAACGACGGCGAACTTGACGCAAACTTTTTCCAGCATGAACCCTACCTTAACGATTTTGTAAAAGAACATACTGAAATGAAACTCAAAAACGCAGGCGGCGTTCACGTTGAACCAATGGGAATTTATTCTTCAAAAATCCAAAAACTTGAGGACGTTCCTTTTGGCGGCAAAGTTTCAATCCCCAATGACGCTACAAACGGCGGGCGCGCACTTTTACTTTTGGATAAAGCCGGTTTAATTACTCTGCGCGAGGGCGTCGGCGAAATGGCAACTGTTCAAGATATTATCAGCAATAACAACGATTTACAGATACAGGAAATTGAAGCCGCGCAACTTCCGCGCACGCTTGACGACGTCGATATTTCGGTTATCAATACCAACTTTGCAATGAACGCCAATTTAAATCCTGTCAATGACGCACTTTTCATGGAAGATAAAACTTCACCCTACGTCAATATCGTTACTGTTCGTGACGGCGACGAAAATCGCCCCGAAATTCAAGCTTTAATTAAAACTCTTCAATCTGACAAAGTCAAAAACTTTATTAACGAAAAATACAAAGGCGCAATAGTTCCCGCTTTCTGATTTAAAAATTTTTTCTGCAAACTAAAAAAGCCCGTCGAATTGTGGCGGGCTTAATTTTTTTTGAAAGATTAATTTTACTTGAGAGCCACTGCAACAATTACAGCGATTGACAATCCGGCGATACCGAACATTGCGGCAAAGGTTAAATTTTTGAAACTTGTAATTGCATTGTCTATACGCTGATTCATTGCGTCCATACGTTGTTCCATTGCAGCCAGCCTTTGTTTAGTTTCTGCGCGGTCTGCCCTTGATTCTGCAATGAAGTCATCAACTTTTTGGGAAAGTACATCAACGCGCCTATCAAGGGCGTTAATTCTTTCTTCGTGCATTCTTTCAACTTCTGTCATTTTAAAAACCTCCTTTGACAATTCCGCCGGAGTATTTTATAATTCGCCTATATTATTTTGGCGATTTGTTTTGGCGGTTTTATTTAATTTCAAGCTGATTATACAGCAAGCAAGGCAAATCGTCAAAAAATTTTTTATGCAACCAAAAAACTCCTGCCGCAATTTTGCAGTAGGAGTTTCTTTTTATTTGGTACGAAAAATTTTCTTATTTGAAATAGCGGTCGAGCAAGCCTTTAAAGCCTTTGCCGTGACGCGCTTCATCTTTTGCCATTTCGTGTACAGTGTCGTGAATTGCATCAAGGTTGAGTTTCTTTGCAAGTACAGCCAAATCTTTTTTGCCTTGACAAGCTCCGTGCTCGGCAGCAACGCGCTTTTCAAGATTTTCTTTAGTTGACGCGCTTACAACTTCGCCCAAAAGTTCAGCAAATTTGGCGGCGTGTTCAGCCTCTTCAAGTGCATAACGGCGGAACGCCTCGCCAATTTCAGGATAACCTTCACGGTGCGCGGCGCGGCTCATTGCCAAATACATTCCAACTTCGGTACATTCGCCGGTAAAGTTTTGACGCAAGCCTTCAAGTATTTTTTCATCTACGCCCTTTGCAACGCCTACAACGTGTTCATCTGCAAAAACCAATTCGCCTTCTTGCTTGTTGAATTTTTCGGCAGGAGCTTTACAAATTGGGCATTCAATCGGCGGCTCATCGCCTTCATAGACGTATCCGCAAACACTGCATACATATTTCGCCATCAGTTAAACCCTCCTAAAAAATACTCTCCTAAAATTTTTATCTGAAGATATTTTAAGGCAAGGAAGGTTTTTTGTAAAGTGAAAAATTTTTTGGTTGTTATAAGTTGGTTAAAATATTCTTTGCGGTACGTATCGTTAAGCTCGACGATTTCATTTTTAATCTGCCGAATGTACAAGGGCAAAGTTTGTAAATTCAAATTGTCGAATTCGTCCGCGCGCATATTTCCGACAATTTCGGCGGGCGTTTTGGTATCCAAAATTTCTTGATATTCTTTCGCCCTGTCTAAAGTCAAAGTGCTTGACGCAAATTTATTGTTGTCAATGTCAATTTCATCAATTCTTATATCGAAGGAAATTTTTTTATCTTTGCCGAGCCAACTTAAAGCGGGCATTGAGATTCGCTCCTTTCAGTCGCTCATTAGGGATTAGGATACAAGGATTAGGGGTTAGGGGCTAGTTCCCTAATCCTTAGTCCCTAGCCCTTAGTCCCTATTTACCCTCCTTGCCGAGAGCAACGCTGACAGGTACGGTAGTTTCTTTGTCGTAGCAAGTGAAGGCATTATCGACAAGATTTTTATCAGGCGCAGGAGTAACCGCGCTGACAACCGGCACGATAATTAAACCGGCAAGCATAGCAAACGCGCCCGCGTTAATCGGCGATTGAAGAATTGCGGGAAATTCCGGGCGAATTAACATATTTGCAATCATTAAAACACTTGCAAAAATAAAGCACACCCAACAAGAAGCAGTTGTAACTTTTTTTGAGTACAGCGAATACATAAACGGCGCAAGAAACGCGCCCGCCATTGCGCCCCAACTGACGCCCATTAACTGCGCGATGAATGTTACAGAGCTTGTATATTGAATCAGTGCAAGTACCGCCGAAATTGCAATAAATACCACGATTAAGCCGCGCATATATAAAACCTGCGCAGATTGACTCATATTTTTAATAATGTTGTCTTTGATTAAGTCGATTGTCAAAGTTGAACTGGACGCGATAACCAACGATGACAGCGTTGACATTGACGCAGATAAAACCAAAATTACTACAAGCGCGATCATACTTTCAGAAAGTCCCGATAACATTGTAGGAATAATTGAATCGAAGCCGTTTGCTTTTATGTCAACTTGGTCTGAAAACAATCTGCCGAATCCGCCCAAAAAGTAGCAGCCGCCCGCAACTACAAACGCAAACATTGTTGAAATAATTGTACCTTTTTGAATTGCCTGTTCATTTTTAATTGCGTAAAATTTTTGTACCATTTGAGGAAGTCCCCAAGTACCGAGCGAAGTTAAAATTACCACGAACAACAAATTAATTGGATCCGGTCCAAAGAATGAAGAAAAAATACCAGGCGTTGTTGTAACAGTTTCATCAGTGATTCTTGCCAAGCCGTCCAACGCGTTAATAAAGCCGCCTTTTGATTCAAGTACCGCGTAGATAACCGCGCTAATTCCAACAAGCATTACCATACCTTGAATAAAATCATTTATCGCCGTTGCCATGTAGCCGCCGGCGACCACGTAAATTGCCGTTAAAATCGCCATTAACGTAATACAAATTGTATAGTCAATGTCAAACGCCATTCCAAAAAGTCTTGACAAGCCGTTATAAAGTGAGGCGGTGTACGGTATCATAAAAATAAAAATTATAATCGACGCGCCAATTTTTAAAGCCTTTGAACCAAAACGCTTGCCGAAAAATTGCGGCATTGTTGCAGAGTCCAAATGTTGACTCATTATTCTTGTACGTCTGCCCAAAATAAACCACGCCATAAGCGAGCCGATTAAAGCGTTGCCAATACCTGCCCACGTTGCCGCAATTCCATATTTCCAGCCGAATTGTCCCGCGTAGCCTACAAAAACTACTGCAGAAAAATAACTCGTGCCGTAAGCAAACGCAGTAAGCCAAGGACCGACACTGCGCCCGCCCAATACAAATCCGTCAACGTCCGTTGCGTGACGTCTGCAGTACAAGCCAATTCCAATTAATACGGCAAAATATACAATCAGTAAAGCAATTTTCATTTTTTTAATTTGCCTCCAATTTTAATTTGACGTTAAGATTAAAAAATTTTTCTAATCCCTAATCCCTAACCCTTAGCCCCTAGTCCCTAATTATTCGTTTTCAATACCTAACAGATAATTTATTGACGGCTCAAAATAATCTTCAAAACCGACCATAGGATTATCGCCTTCAACGCGCATTTCTACAATTTTTCTTGTGGCGTTGTCAAACAAAATTATAAAGCCGTAATCTTTCTCATAATCTGAAGAATCGCCAATAAATCTGTAAGTAAAATAGGCGTATGCAGTTAAATCTTTGCCGGATTTTGAAAACGGCGGCGCACCGTACATTTCCAACGCCTTATCAATCGTCATACCGACGGCAAGCCCTGCGGGCGTCGTCCAGCCGTTGTTTTCTCTTACGATTATTTGAAAAATTTTGTGTTGATCTGAAAGGTAACCAATTTCAACGCCGCTCCCGTATTTGCAGGTTGATAAAAATTCTACGCCGCGTTCATTTGTATCCGGCAAGCCGTAAAGTTCAATCATATAGTAGCTTGAACTGCCGTAAGTAAGCCCGCCTAAATTCATTTCGTAGCGGTTCATTTCGATTCTGTCCAAATCGTATCTGCCACGCTCCGCGCTACAAAAATTGTTGCCGAAAATTGCAAACGCACTTAAAATAATTGCGGTTAAAAATTTATACATAAAAAATTTCCTTTCTGAATCAGAATTGAGGTAAAAAAATGGTAATTGACATTCACACGCACATTTTCCCCGCCAAAATTGCCGCTGAAGTTATTGAGAATTTGAGCAAAAAAAGCCGCGCAAAATATTTTTCTGACGGCACTTTGAACGGGCTTTTAGATTCAATGAAAAAATTTGGCGTCGATAAATCTGTAATTTTGCCGGTTGCAACCGCGCCGCGTCAAGTTGAAAAAATTAATTCCTACGCCGCCGCCATGAATGAAAAATTTTTCGCGCAGGGGATAATTTATTTTGGTTGCATTCATCCTGATTTTGCAGATTATCGCGCAGAGTTAAGCCGCGTCAAAAGTTTAGGCTTGAAGGGGATTAAAATTCATCCCGTCTATCAAGGCGTAAATCTTGACGATAAAAAATTTTTGCAGATTCTGTACCGCGCCGCCGAATTAGATTTAATTGTGATAACGCACGCCGGACTTGATATAGGATTTCCGGGCGTTGTAAATTGTTCGCCGCAAATGGCGCGCCGCGTCATTGAAGAAATTGGCGATTTTAAATTTATTTTGGCGCATATGGGCGGCTGGAAAAATTGGGACGAAGTTTTAACCGAACTTGCCGGTACAAATATTTTTATGGATACGGCTTTTTCAACCGGCACAATCCCTGCGCGAAGTGATTTTGTATGGAAGGACGAAGATTTAAAACTTTTGAACGTCGAGGGATTTATGAAACTTTATAAAACATTCGGCGCAGATAAAATTTTATTCGGCACTGACAGCCCGTGGAGTTCGCCGCAAACTTCGATTGACTTTATAAAAAGCTTGCCAATTAATGACGTTGAAAAAAATAAAATTCTCGGTACAAACGCCGAGAAAATTTTAAACTTGGAGTGATTCATTTTGATTCTTCAATATGAAGTTGGATATATAATTGATACGAATGCTTATTTTTATGTTGACGATGAAACGCGGCACGGCTTTTTGATAGACGCGGGCGCAGAGGCGCAAAGGCTTTTACACCTTATAAACGAGCGCAAAATTACTGTTGAAAAAATTTTGTTGACGCACGGGCACTACGACCACATTGGAGCCGCCGCCGAAATTCAACAAACTTTAAACATTCCAATTTGTATGCAGAAAAACGGCAAAATTTACGCCGAAAATCCCGCGTGGAATTTATCTTCAGAATTTGGGCAGGAAATAATTTTAAAAAATGTAAACTACCTTGAGGACTACAGCGAAATTGTTTTGAGTACGAATGAAAATTTCAAGCTGAAAATAATTCCCTGCGCGGGACATACTTTAGACGGTGCAATTTATTACAGCGAAAAAGACGGCGTTGCATTTGTCGGCGATTCTATTTTTAAGGGAAGTTACGGGCGCACGGATTTACCCGGCGGCGATACCGAAACTTTGTTTGAGAATATCAAGGCGAAAATTTTTACTTTGCCGGATGAAACAGTTTTACTTTCGGGACACACGCCGCCAACTACCGTACAAGCGGAAAAATGTAGTTGGATAGTTAGGTAGTGGGGTAGTTTTTACTATTCCACTACACCACTACTACACTACACCACTACTAAACTTCAGCAATTTGTTCTTGCGATAAAGATTTTAAGCCCTTGCTTGCCAAAAGTTTTTCTGCGTTTTGAGTATCCTTGACGCGGAAAATCATATAGGCATTTTTTTTGCCTGCGAAGGCGTACATATACTCAACGTTTACATTTGTTTCAGTGAAATTTTTCAAAAGTTTGTTCAAGCCGCCTGTTTCGTCGGAAATTGCATAAACTAAAACCGGCGTGAATGTTGCAACAAAATTGGCGTCCTTCAAAACGTTTGTAGCCTCGTACACGTCATTTACAATCATTCTTGCAATTCCAAAATCGTTTGTATCAGCCAAAGACAACGCACGGATATTTATTCCGCCCTTTGCCAAAACTTCTGTCATTTGATTTAAAGTACCGGGTTTATTTTCCAGAAAAACTGAAACTTGATTGACGCTCATTTAAAAATCTCCCTTTCAATCAGTTTTTTAAGGACTACGGACTAAGGAAATTTCCCTAGCCCTTATCCCTTAATCCTTAGCCCTTAAATTTTACGCTTATCGATGACGCGGACGGCTTTACCTTCACTGCGCGTAATAGTTTTTGGCGCAACAAGATTAACTTTCGCTTTAATACCGAGCATTGAATGCAAGCCGCTTTCCAAAACTTTTTTACGGTTTTGAACTTCAGCGACATTATCAGTAAACATTTCAGGCGTCATTTCAACATTAATATCGAAAGTATCAGTGTTATTGACTCTGTCAACGATAATTTGATAATTTGCCGCGTAGCCGTTTTTCAAAAGTACGGTTTCAATTTGACTTGGGAAAACGTTGACGCCGCGAATAATCAGCATATCATCTGAACGCCCTTTAGGCTTCGTCATTTTTACGTGAGTTCTGCCGCACGAACATTTTTCACGAGTCAAAGTACAAATATCACGGGTACGGTAGCGCAGGAGCGGAAAAGCCTCTTTGTCAAGTGAAGTGAAAACCAATTCTCCTTGAGTACCTTCAGGCAAAACTTCGCCGGTATCGGGGTCGATAATTTCTGCAAGAAAATGATCTTCGTTAATGTGCATACCGTGTTGTTCGGAACATTCAAAAGAAACGCCGGGACCGGAAATTTCGGTTAAGCCGTAAATATCATAAGCTTTAATTCCCAAAGTTTTTTCAATATCACGGCGCATTTCTTCAGACCACGCCTCCGCGCCGAAAATTCCCGCCTTCAGTGGAATTTGTTCAGGCGTCAAGCCCATTTCCTTCATAGTTTCGCCGATATAAGCCGCATAACTTGGAGTACAGCAAAGAATCGTTGCGCTTAAATCCATTATAAACATAATTTGACGCTCGGTATTTCCTGAACTTGTAGGAATTGTCAAGCAGCCGACTTTGTGAGAGCCGCCGTTAAGTCCGGGACCGCCTGTAAATAAGCCGTAACCATAGGAAACTTGGCAAACGTCTTCATTTGTGCCGCCCGCCGCTACAATCGCCCGTGCACAGCATTCTTCCCAAATATCAATATCTTTCAAAGTGTAAAAAGCAACGACGCGCTTACCGGTTGTACCGGAGGTTGATTGAATACGCACGCAATCTTTCAGCGGGCAAGCAAGCAAGCCGTAAGGGTACGCCTCTTTTAAATCTGCCTTTGACAAAAAGGGAAGTTTTTTTAAATCGTCAACAGATTTAATATCTTCCGGCGTCAAATTTTTTTCTTGCATTTTTTGGCGGTAGTAAGGAACGTTATCCCAAACGTGCTTAACCTGCGCGACGAGTTTTTCATTTTGAATAGCCAAAATTTTTTCACGCGGCGCACATTCAATTTCTTCCTGAAAGTATCTTTCCAATGAATTAACCTCACTTTCAAAATAAAAAAAGAGTAACAATATACCGCTTTTATTATAATTCTGCTGAAAATATATTTCAAGAAATTTGATTAATCGCCGTGAAAAGTATACAATATACCACAAAAAATTTTAGTGAGATGATTTATTTGCTTGAAAAGTTGGAAAAAGTTGAAGACAGATTCAGGGAAATTGAATCGCAAATCGGCGATCCTTCAATTATTTCTGAAGTTGAAAGATTTACAAAGTTGACGCGGGAACTTGCAATCCTTGAACCTATCGTCAAAAAAATTCGTGAATATAAAAAAATCCTCGCGCAGATTGACGAAGATAAAAATTTGGTTGAAACTGCCGAAGATGAAGAATTTAAAATTTTGGCGGCTGAAGAATTGGCTGAACTCAAAAAAGTTAAAGCCGAAATGGATAAGGAACTTCCAATTTTACTTTTGCCGAAAGACCCCAACGATGAGAAAAATGTTATAGTCGAAATACGCGGCGGAGTAGGCGGCGAAGAGGCGGCACTTTTTGCGGGCGATTTATTCAGAATGTATACGCGCTACGCCGAGCGGCAAGGTTGGAAAGTTGATATTGTCGATTCAAACCCTACAACTATTGGCGGCTTTAAGGAAATTTCTTTTACGGTTGACGGCTTGGGCGCGTTCAGTAAATTAAAATATGAAAGCGGCACTCACAGGGTACAGCGCGTCCCCGTTACAGAATCCGGCGGCAGAATCCATACAAGCGCGGTGACAGTTGCAGTTTTGCCGGAAGCTGAAGAAGTCGAAGTTGAAATTAACCCCACAGATTTAAGAATTGATACGTACTGCGCGAGCGGCGCGGGCGGGCAATACGTCAACCGCACTGAAACTGCTATCAGAATTACGCACTTGCCGACCGGTATTGTTGTTCAATGTCAAGATGAAAAATCTCAACTCAAGAACAAAGAAAAAGCTATGCGCGTCCTTCGTGCAAGGGTTAAAGATTTGGCAGTTCGTGAACAAAACGCCGCCATTGCCGCCGACAGAAAAAATCAAGTTGGCAGCGGCGACCGCAGCGAAAGAATCCGCACTTATAATTTTCCGCAAGGCAGAGTTACCGACCACAGAATTAACTTGACGCTTTACAAATTGGACAGCGTTTTAAACGGCGATCTTGACGAAATTATTTCCGCGCTGATAACCGCTGACCAAGCACAAAGATTATCCAATGAAGATTAGGAGGGAAAAATTTTGAATGAAAATACAATTTCGCAACAACTGAAACTTGCAACCGAAAAATTAGAAAAAGCCGGTATAGATACGCCGCGCCTTGATGCTGAAGTTTTGCTGGCGTATATTTTGAACACGCGCCGCCTTGCTTTGTACGTACAATCAGCAAAAGTTTTGTCTGTTGAACAAATTACACGCTACCACAATTTATTGCAACGCCGCCTTGAAAGAATTCCCGTTGCCTATCTTACGGGACACAAAGAATTTATGGGCTTGAATTTTGCCGTAACGCCCGACGTTTTAATTCCGCGCCCCGATACTGAAGTTTTGGCGCAGGGCGTCATTGAAAGTTTGTACACTTTTAATCGCAGTATAAAAATTGCTGATTTGGGCGTAGGCAGCGGCGCAATTTGCGTTTCAATTTTAAAATTTGTCGAAAATGTAACGGCGGTGGCTGTCGATATTTCCAAAAATGCTCTTGAAATTGCACAGTTTAACGCGCAAAAATTTAACGTCGATGACAGAATTACTTTTTATGAGGGAAATTTATTTGAGCCGCTCGAAGGACAAACTTTTGAAGTTATAGTTTCAAATCCGCCTTACATTGCGGCTGAAGAATTTAAAAATTTACAGGCTGAAGTAACCGGCGAACCGCGCCTTGCACTTTACGGAGGCAAAGACGGCTTGAAGTTTTACAGGGAAATTATTGAAGCCGCGCCAAAATTTTTAGCTGACGACGGCTTTTTGGCTATGGAAATTGGCTTTAATCAATCTTCCGCCGTTCAAAAATTACTCGAAGAAGGCAACTTCAAACGTATTCAAATTTGGAAAGATTTAGCCGGAATTGAAAGAGTTATTGCGGCGTGGAAAAAATGATTACAAAAATTTTAAAACCTGTAACTGAAAATTTAATCCTTGCCGCTCAACTGATTCAGCGCGGCGAAATTGTAGCCTTCCCTACCGAAACTGTGTACGGGCTCGGTGCAAATGCTTTGGACGTTGACGCTTGTAAAAAAATTTACGCGGCGAAAAATCGTCCGGTCGATAAACCTTTAACTTTGCACGTTGCAACTTTTGAAATGATTGAACAAATTGCAGAAATTTCTTTGGCGGCTGAAAAACTCATTGAAAAATTTTTGCCCGGACCTTTGACAATCATTTTGCCAAAAAAAAATATTGTGCCGGATTTTGTAACTTGCAATTCAAAAAGCGTTGGCGTGCGTTTCCCAAATAACACCGTCGCGCAGGACTTCATAAAAATTGCGGGCGTACCTGTTGCCGCTCCAAGTGCAAATATTTCCGGCAAAAATCCGCCAACTACAGCGCAGGAAGTTTTTGACAATTTGAACGGCAGAGTTGAAATAATTTTGGACGGCGGCAAATGTGAAGTTGGAATTTCTTCAACGATTATTGATATTTCGGCGGGCGAATTAAAAATTTTGCGGCAAGGAAAAATTTCCGTCGCGCAGATTTTAGAAACTTTAAATTAATCGGAGAAAATTTATGCAGGAAAATTTTTGGATTTTGGTTGCGTATTTTGCCGCAGTCAACGTGATAACTTTTGGGCTTTTCGCCTACGATAAATACTGCGCAAAAAAAAATAAATGGCGCGTTCGTGAAAGTACGCTTTTAATTTGGGCGGCTATTGGCGGCAGTTTGGGCGCGGGCGCGGCTATGGAAATTTGCCACCATAAAACTTTGCATTTGAAATTTAAATTCGGCGTTCCAATTTTATTTTTTCTGCAAATAATTTTAATTGGCTTGCTGATTTTAGATTTGGAATAATTTTGAAAGGGTTGACAAAATGAAAAAGGGCGCAATTTTCGATATGGATGGAACACTTTTTGACAGTGAAAGAATATATCAAAAATCTTGGATCGCAACTGCCGAAAGTCACGGCAAAAGTAACGGCGTGGAACTTGCCGCAAAAGTCAGCGGCGCAAGCGAGGCAAACTGCCGCCGAATTATTCACGAATTTTACCCTGAAGTTGACGTAGATAAATTTTTTATGCACGTGGTGAATACGGCGGTAAAAGTTTTTGAAAATGGCGTTCCAATGATGGCGGGCGTTCCGGAAATTTTAAAATTTTTTGAAGAAAACGGCGTAAAAATGGCGGTTGCAAGTTCGTCAAGCATTGAAGTTATCAACCGCAACCTTGAACGCGCAGGTATAAAAAAATATTTTTCGGCGATAGTAAGCGGCGATGATATAGCGCACGGCAAACCCGCGCCGGATATTTTTTTGAAGGCGGCAGAAAAAATAAATTTGCCCGCGTCAGATTGTTATGTTTTTGAGGATTCATTTAACGGGATTCACGGGGCGTACGCGGCAGGTTGTGCGCCAATTATGATCCCTGATACTGTACAACCAACTGAAGAAATAAAAAAAATTTGCGCCGGAATTTATCCCAGCTTGATTGCCGCAATGGACGCTATTAAAGAAATATAGGGACTAGGGACTAGGGATTAGGGACTAGGGATTAGGGATTAGGGGAAAGGTCGCCCAGCAACCGCGCAGACGCGCCACTTATTGGAGCGTGCAGTAACGTAAAACGCGGACGTTTAGAATAGTTGGAGCGTACGAAAATGCAAAGCGCATGTGCGGGCGACGATTCTTTCTTTGGTACTTTATTTCTTTTAAAGAAAGAAAGTACATTTATTAAAATTAAAAAATCCTCAAAGCTTTAAAATTTTTCGATTAATGAAGGAACTTTCGCAAGTCGGGCGAATAAGTAGTAATAATTGTTTGAAAATCTTATTGCGAGCGTTAAAAGAAGGAGTGACGCTGATGATTCGTGTATTGATTGCTGACGATTCGGCGTTTATGCGAAAAGTCTTGTCTGATTTTTTCAATGGACAAAGTGACTTCCAAGTTGCAGGTACAGCAATCAACGGTAAGGACGCTATCGAAAAAGTAAAAAAATTAAAGCCGGATTTATTGACACTGGACGTACAAATGCCGGTAATGGACGGGCTTGAAGCATTGGCAGTAATTATGGACGAATGCCCGTTGCCGGTTGTAATGGTAAGCAGTATGACGCAAGCCGGCACTGATGCTACAGTTAGAGCACTTTCATTGGGCGCAGTCGATTTTATAAGCAAGGCGGGCGGTCCAATTTCAAAAATTGAACCAATTCAAAATGAACTGTTGGAAAAATGCAGGGAAGCCGCTACAGCCCACGTTTCAAAAGTCAGGACTTCCCTTGCAGATTCAAAACCGTTAATATTTACGCCAAAAGTTGAAAAAGAGCCGGAACCTCCGGCAATAAAGAAAATTGAAATTAAACGCAGATCAGGTTATGTACCGGGACAAAAACCTACAATAAACAAAATTCCAACTGTTACACCTGCGCCCGCTACAAAACCAACTCCAATTTCGACATCGAACAGTTTGAGCAATAAAAAATTAGTAGCTATCGGCACTTCCACCGGCGGACCTCAAGCACTGCAAGCCGTTATAACGCGCCTGCCGGGAAATTTGCCTTGCGGCGTGGTTGTCGTTCAACATATGCCCGCAGGTTTCACAAAATCCCTTGCAAACAGGCTCGACTCAATCAGCGAAATTGCCGTTAAAGAAGCCGAAAACGACGAAATTATAAAAGCCGGTCAAGTTTACATTGCGCCGGGTAATTTTCATTTGCGCGTTGTACCGGCAACCGGCGGCGAAAGAAAAATCGCTTTAAGTCAAGAACCGCCCGTAGGAAACCACCGCCCCGCCGTTAATGTTATGTTTGATTCTGTGGCAGGTATCGGTAAAAATTTAGTTTCCGTAATTATGACGGGTATGGGTTGCGACGGTTGCGAAGGTATGAAAAAAATTAAAGCTAACGGCGGCTATTCTATCGCACAAGATGAGCCAAGTTGCGTTGTGTACGGTATGCCAAAAGCCGTTGTTGACGCAGGGCTTGCAGACGAAATTAAACCGCTTACAAAAATTGCTGAAGCTATCGTTGAAGCCGTTAAACGCTAAATTAGGTGTTAGGGATTAGTAAAAAATCCGGTTGATTAAACTTTAACCCTTGACAGCTAAAAATAATTGCAAAAACTATCGTTGAAGCTGTTCGACGTTAAAAATAGTTTTAGGTCTTAGGTTGCAGAGCACGGACGAAATTTCTGTAACCTATGCCTGTAGCCTATAACCTAAACAGGAGGAATATGAATGGAAACTAATCAATACATGGAAATGTTTCTTGATGAATCGCATGAACATTTACAATCACTCAATGACGGCTTGCTCGGTTTGGAAGACAACGCCGAAGATTTATCGATACTCAATGAAATATTCCGTAATGCTCATACGCTTAAAGGTATGTCGGCAACTATGGGATATAATAAAATCGCCGAATTAACTCACGAAATGGAAGACGTACTCGACGCCCTCCGCAAAGAACAACTTAAAGTTACTGAAGATATTATTGATACGCTTTTTAAATGTCTTGATTCACTTGAACAAATGATTGACAACGTAGGCAACGGCGACCCTGAAGATCTGGTTGACGTTTCTGAACTCGTTTCAAAACTTTCTTCAATCCTTAAAGGCAACGCGGGCGGCGCGGCTCCTGCTCCTGCGGCGGCGGCAACTCCTGCCCCTGCAACAGCGGCGGCTCCTGCTCCTGCGGCGGCTCCTGCTTCTGATATTCTCGATGATTTAACTGAAACTGAAAAATCTGTCATTCGTCAAGCTAAAGAAGGCGGCTCGTGTGCTCTTCCGATCTCAGTTACTCTTTCAAGTACTTGTTTACTGAAATCTGCGCGATCCTACATGGTTATGAACGCACTTGACGAAGTAGGCGAAGTCTTACGTTCAATTCCGGGCGCGGAAGAATTGGAACAGGAACATTTTGAAAATTCTTTTGAAGTCATTATGGTTTCAGATGCTGATGAAGCCGCAATTCAAGAAGCGGTTACAAATGTTTCTGAAGTCGAAAAAGCTGAAGTTGAAATTATCGACCCTGATGCACCAAAAGCGGCGGCACCTGCAACGGCGGCGGCAACTCCGGCACCTGCAGCATCGGCTCCGGCGGCGGCAGCTAACGCCCCTGCTCCTCCACCTGCACCTAAACCCGCTCCAAAACCTGCCGCAAATGCACCGGCAGCAAGCGGCGGCGCGGGCGGCGATAAGAAAAAGAGCCACGCCAGCCAATCAGTCCGCGTTGACATTGATAAACTTGATATTTTGATGAACTTAATGGGCGAACTTGTTATTAATAAGGTTCGTATCGAACAAATTGGACAAACGCACAGAATTTCTGAACTTACTGAAACACTTGAACAAATGGACCGCGTTACAACGGATTTACAAAATATCGTTATGAAAGTCCGCATGGTTCCTGTAAGTCAAGTTTTCAACCGTTTCCCGCGCATGGTTCGTGATATTACTAAGGAACTCAATAAAGAAATTAACCTGTCTATCGAAGGTGAAGAAACCGAACTCGACCGTACAGTTATTGACGAAATTGGCGACCCTATCATGCACCTTTTGAGAAATTCACTGGATCACGGCGTAGAAATGCCTGATGAACGTGTTGCAAAAGGCAAGCCGCGTGTTGGGGAAGTCGGACTTATCGCACGCCATGAAGGTAACAACGTTGTTATCATGGTTACTGATGACGGCGCAGGTATTGACGCCGATAAAATTCGTAAAAAAGCCGTTGAAAAAGGCTTGTACTCTCAAGAAGAAGTAGACAAAATGGACGACGCGGACGCCGTAAGAATTATTTTCTTGCCCGGCTTTTCTACCGCAGAAAAAATTTCTGATATTTCCGGGCGCGGCGTCGGTATGGACGTTGTAAGAAGTAAAATTGAATCCCTTTCCGGACATGTTGACGTTGAAACACACGTAAACGAAGGCTCCGTTTTCAAAATTAAATTACCGCTTACTTTGGCAATTATTCAAGCTATGATGGTTCGCGTTCAAGATGAAATGTATGCAATTCCGCTCGGCTCCATTGACAGCACAATTAATATTCAACTCGACGATATTAAAACCGTTCAAAATCGTGAAGTTATTGTTTTGCGCGGCGAAATTATCCCTATTATCAGAATGGAACAAACTTTACTTGTTCCGCACGTCAAAGATTCAGACGAAATTTTTGTTGTGGTTGTACACGCAGGCGAAGCAAAAGCCGGCTTGGTTGTTGACAGGCTCATAGGGCAACAAGAAATAGTTATCAAGACGCTCGGCAATTTGTTCCAAGGCTTGAAAATGTTCTCCGGCGCAACAGTCATGGGCGATGGCAGAATTGCTTTAATTTTGGATGTAGCCACAATGTTACAGTAAGCCGCGTAATTTAAGGGAGTGAATAATTATGGCTAAACAAGAAGTTTTGACAAACGATTTGGGCGAAGATATAAGCATGGGCGAAGGTATTCAAATTGTTGCCTTCAAATTGCGTGATGAAGAATACGGCGTAAATATTTTTCAAGTACAGGAAATTCGCAACCTTGTAGATATTACCCGCGTACCTTTTGCCGCCAGTTACATTAAGGGCGTTATCAATTTGCGCGGCTCCGTTTTGCCGGTTATCGACTTAAAAAAGCGTCTCGGGCTTGAACCTACGCCTTATACTGATAAAACGCGCATTGTTACCGTTAAAGTTGACGATTTGCCTGTTGGTATGCTGGTTGATTCTGTTACTGAAGTTTTAACCATTCGTTCAAAACTCGTCGATACAAAAAAAGCTATTAACGATAAAGATATTGGAAAATTCTTAAGCGGTATTGGCAATATGGACGGACGCCTTGTCATTATGCTTAATTTAGAAGAAATTGTCGGCTTGCCCGGATGATAGGGATTAAGGGTTAAGGGCTAAGGGCTAGGGAAAATAAATTCCTTAGTCCCTAATCCTTAATCCTTAAAATCGACCGAAGGGAGATTTTTTAATGAAGGATGAATTTGACCTTTCCCCATTGCAGCTGGACGCTTTGCGGGAAATTGGAAATATAGGCGCGGGAAATTCTGCAACGGCACTTTCACAAATAATAAACAAAAAAATCGATATGAATGTTCCGAAAGTTGCCTTTGTACCGATTGAAAATGTGCCGGAATTGGTCGGCGGTCCCGATGTTATCGTTGTTGGAATTTTTTTGCGCGTATACGGTAAAGCCCCAAGTAATATTCTGTTTCTTATGCCGCAAAAAAGCGCGTTTTATTTGGTTGATACATTAATGGGAAAACCAAAAGGTACTACTCAAAGTTTGGACGGTATGGATGAATCCGCTTTAAAAGAAATTGGAAATATCCTTTCCGGCGCGTACCTCAACGCCTTTTTTAACTTCACTCATATTTCAATGTTGCCTTCAATCCCCGCAATGGCAATGGATATGGCGGGCGCAATTTTGAACGTTGTACTTGTACAGCTCGGACAAATGGGCGATAAAGCTATGGTTATTGAAACAGAATTTTTATCAGAAGAAGAAGGAATTAACGGACACTTTTTCTTGGTGCCGGATCCCGGCTCGCTCGGAACGTTAATAAAAGCAGTAGGAGTTGAATGATTATGGCAGCCCTTATAAAAGTCGGCATGGCTGACTATAAAGTCGGGCGCGGTCCGTCCACTCTTATCAGCTATGGGCTGGGTTCGTGTATCGGCGTTTCGCTGTACGATCCTCAAACAAAAATTGGCGGGCTTTTACATATAATGTTGCCTGACAGTACTCAAGCCCGCGCAAGTGATAACCCCGCAAAATTCGCAGATACAGGAATACCTTTAATGTTGAATGACGTTTTGGCACTCGGCGCGGTTAAAAGCCGCCTCGTTGCAAAATTGGCGGGCGGCGCGCAAATGTTTGCCTTCGCCAATGCTACTGATATTATGCGCGTCGGCAACCGCAATGCTGAAGCAGTAAAAAATATCCTGCGCCGCAACGGTATTAAAGTTATTGCTGAAGATACAGGCGGCAATTACGGGCGCACCGTTCAAATTGATTTAAGCAACGGCGTCTACAAAGTTAAAACGATAGATCGCGGCGAAAAAGATATTTAGCATTACAGGCAACAGGATTTGGGATTTTCCCCAGCCTTTAGTCTTTAACCCTTAGTCCTTAAAAAGGGTGGTTACCGTGAACTTTTTATTGACTGCATTATTATTGGGCTTTATCTCAATGGTAATTGTATTTGTATCAGGATGGATGAGCGGCGTTGTCGGTTGGGGTACGCTTGCTATCAGAACGGGTTTTGCGTTTGCAATGACAAGCGCGGCAGTTTATTTCTTATTGATGGTTTTTGATTATTTTAATGAAACGCCACAAGAAAATTTGATTGATAACCTTGAAGAAAATCCAACTGAAGAAACGCCTGCCGAAAACGCAGAAACGCCGCCACAAGGTTTTCAACCAATGAACGCGGATAATTTGCCTAAGGCGTAAAAATTTTTGACAAATAAAAGAAAGCGGGTGGTGAACTTATGGAAAATAATTCCGGAAAAATAAACGTTGACGCGCTGTGGCGACAATACAAAGAAAATAAGTCTGTCGAAATTAGAAACCAACTCGCTGAACATTATTTGCCGTTGGTAAGAATTGTAGGCGGGCGGCTTGCAATAAGTTTGCCGCCACATTTGGATAAAGACGACCTTTTAAGCAGCGGTTTTTTCGGCTTGCTTGACGCAATAGACCGCTTCGATATTTCCAGAAATATTAAATTTGAAACTTATGCAGGCGTTCGTATTCGCGGCGCAATGATTGACTATTTGCGCTCCAAAGATTGGATACCCGTTACAATGCGCCAAAAAATTCGCAAGTATGAACAAACTGTTTATCGCCTTGAAAATGAACTCGGACGCAGTGCAACCGATAAAGAAATTGCGGCGGCGTTGGAAATTTCTGTTGACGAATTGCAAGTTTTAGTCGGGCAGTGCAACGCCGCTACAGTTATTCCGCTTGAAGAATATTTGCAAACTGACAGCGCGGAATCTGCCGCCGATAACAACCCCGCCGATGCTATGGAATTTCTTGAGTTGAAAGATATGCTTGCAAAGGCGATTGACAAATTGGCAGAAAAAGAGCGTATCGTCATTTCTCTTTATTATTATGAAGAGCTTACTTTGAAAGAAATCAGCTTAATTTTGCATTTGAGCGAAGCAAGAATTTCTCAACTGCATACAAAGGCTGTTTTAAAAATGCGAAATTATTTAGCAAGAAATAAATCTGTTTTCTAGATTAGGAATTTTCAGCCCTTAATTATGAGAGGTGAAGCAATAGTGGCAGAAGCAAATTACCCGACGCTAGGTGGCATTGACGCCGGGTACAAATATGAATTTCGACCGGACGGAGTCTATTTAACAATTTACCCCAGCGAAGACGAGCTACTTTTTGAACTTTCAGATATGCGCCAAATCTTGAGGGATTATGGCGTTTTAGATTATGACGTAGCATTATTGGCGCGTACAGTGCGCGAGGCGTCAGGGCAACCCCAAAAAATTGCGGCACCTGTCGAAGTTACCGAAGAACAAATTGAAAAACTTAGTCAACCTTCCGCGCCGCTTGTAAGTGATGAACTTGAAGAATACGCCGCCATTGTCGTTGAAGTCAGCCGTGATAAAATGCGCGCGTCAGTCAAATTCGATACAAAACGCGGCTCCAAACTTCCGGATTTTCAAATGGTTATGGACGCACTCAAAGAAAAAGGTATTGTTTACGGAATTGACGAAGAGGCGATTGAACAGGGCGTCAAAGGCTATTCAATTTTTGTTGCTGCTGAAGGCGACCCCGCTGTACCCGGCGAAAATGCTTACATTGACAGAAAATTTAATCTCGGCGTCAAAGGGCGTCCGGTTATGGACGAATACGACCGCGTAGACTACAAAAATTTAAATTTGTTCGTACTTGTCAAGGCAAATGATACGCTTGCAATAAGAATCCCGCAAACTAAGGGTACGCCCGGTAAAGACGTTTACGGCGAAATTGTCCCCGCGCAAAACGGCAGACCAATTCCAATGCCCAACGGTAAAAATACAATCGTACTCGGCGAAAATCAGCTTATAGCGGCTATTGCAGGGCAAATTGTAGATACGGGTACAAAAATCAGCGTTGACCCGCAACTTTTAATTAAAAGTTCTGTCGGCGTTAAAACCGGCAACATTGAATTTGATGGCGGCGTTACGATTAACGGCGATGTTAAACCGGGTTTTTCTGTTAAAGCAACCGGCGACGTTGAAATTAAAGGCAGTGTAAACGGCGGCGAAGTCGAAGGGCGCAACGTCATAATTGGCGGCGGCGTTACAGGTGCCAATCGCTGTAAAGTTCAAGCTCAACTTGATGTTCGCGTTGCATTTGCTGAAAACGCCGTCATTGAAGCCGGAAAAGATATTTACGTTGCGGACGTTGCCCTTCATTCAACCCTTCGCGCAGGCAAAAGAATTATCGTTGAAGGCAAGCACGGGCAAATTATGGGCGGAATGGCAGTTTGTGGTGAAGAATTGCAGGCAAAAATTATTGGAAATGAAGCCTACGTTATTACCCGCGTTTCTGTCGGCGTCGACCCCAATTTACAGCGTGAATATCACAACGTCTGCAAAAGTTACAAGGAAGGCAAGAAAAAACTTTTACATATTACGCAAACTTTGAACACTCTTTCAAAAATCGATATGAGCAAAATTCCGCAAGAAAGATTGAATCAGTTAAACGCGCTAACCCGTTCACAATTTCCAATAGCAGGGCAACTTAAGCGCGACGAAAAAAGAATTTTGGAGCTTGAGGCACTTTTGGGCGATATGAAACACGGCAGAGTACGGGTTGACGATACACTTTATCCCGGCGTGCGGTTGTCAATCAATTCAATCGTCAAAAGTATTCAGGAAGAATATAAACATTGCACAATGCTTTTGGAAGATGGGCAAATTGTTTTAGGTGCATACTGATAATTAGTTAGTTAAATTTTTTATAAAAAAGTACCAAAAAGTTATAAATTGTTTTTCTACATCTTAAAGAAAGGAGCAATTAAAATGGATATTGCACCGGTAGGAGTACAAATGACGTATGCAAACGCCGCAAACGCCAGCAACGTCCAACACAATTTGAATCATGAAGCGGCACTTCAACAGGGCTTTGAGACTTCACGTCAAGAAAAAGAATCCGAATTAAAACAATCGCAAGTTCAAAATAAAAATGACGCCGAAGGCGGTACAATAAAAGACGACCCCGACCGCAGAAGTCGCGGCGGCGGTTATTACTATCGCAGCTCCAAAAGGCAACAACAGGATAATGAAGAGCCGGAAGATAATTTATCAGTCGATTACAGAAAGGGTCGCCTTTTAGATATTTCACTTTAAGAAAGTTGTAAGTTAAATGGTAACTAAACTTATAATAATTTTAATCGCTGTCGGTGCGGTAATAATTTTTGTGGCGTGGACAAGCGCACGCAGACGCAAGCGCGACGACGAGGAACGCAGGGACGCCGGAAATTTCAATTCAAGAAAGGCTTTCCTTTTAGATATTTCACTTTAAGAAAGTTGCAAGTTAAATGATAACTGAACTTATGATAATTTTAATCGTTGTCGGTGCAGTAATTATTTTCGTGGCGTGGACAAGTGCACGCAGACGCAAGCGCGACGACGAGGAACGCAGGGACGCTGAAGACTCAACCGAAAAATTTAAACAAGACTTAGAAAAAACCGCCAATGAAATTATCGAGCGTATGGAAAGTCAAGCGTCTCATCTTGAGAAACTTTTGAACGATTCAGACCATAGCCGGACTCAAATTGAAGGGCGTATTGCCGAATTAAAAAAACTGCTCCGCAAAACTGAAAATCAATCAAACGAACTCAAAGAACTGTTGACGCGCCTTGAAGATACAGTTGAAGAAATTAATTCGCTGCAACGTCAGGCAACTTCAAAAAATCCTGCGCGAGTAACTACCAAAAGTCCAATGCCTTCCCCAAAAATGCTGTTGACGCCGCAACCTTCACCGCCGCCAACTGAAAATTTCGCAAAAGTTTTAGAAAGTTCACTTACAGAAAAACCCGCGCCTAAACGCTCGGAACAATTAAGACAAGCTGACGATTCTGACTCAAGCGAAGTTGACAACAACGGCGATTCTGCGAATGTTCGTGAAATGTTGCTTGCCGGTATGACAGTCGAAGAAATTGCACGCGAAACAGGCTTGGGACGCGGCGCAATTCTCCTTGTTCAACAAATGATGCGAAGGAATAAAGGCTAAAAAATCATTGGCGTTAAGTTGGCGGTAATTCGCCGACTTTTTTTATTTTATCGAAAGGCGGTAAAACTTTTGAACCTAGACGGCTTTTCAATGCGCCCCCTAACTATCGAACTCTCAAAAATTTTAATCGGCGGGCGCGTAGACAAAATAACTCAACAAAATAAAGCAAATTTTACAATCACAATCAGAAATTTTGGACAAACTCATTTGCTTAGAATTTCTGTTGCGCCGCAAAATCCCTCAATCCACATTGTCAAAAAATCGCCGGAAAATCTGCCGGAGCCGCCAACTTTTTGCATGGTACTTAGAAAAAATCTTGAAAACGGCAGAATTGCAGATATTCGCCAATTTGAACTTGACAGAATTATTTTTATCGACGTTGACACAATCGGCGCGGGCGGCAAAATTCAAACGTTGACGCTTGCAGTTGAATTGATTGGCAAGTACAGCAACATTATCTTAATTTCTGACGGCAAAATTATTGACGCGCTAAAAAAAATCGGTACGAACTCCAGCCGCGTCCGCACGGTTTTACCTAACCAAATTTATCAGATGCCGCCGCCGCAAAATAAACTTGATATTTTTTCTTGTACTGCCGCCGAAATTGTCGAAAAAATTAAATCTGATAAATCTGCGCGACTGGATAAAGCGGTTATGAATTTTTGTCAAGGATTCGGTCCGCAAACTGTCAAGGAAACAATTTTTGCCGCCGGTCTTCCAACTGATATAAAAATTTCCGAACTCGACGGCGCGGACTTTGCAAGCTTGGAAAATTCTTTGACTGAAATTAAAACTGCCGCCGAAAATCCCGCGCCCTGCATTGTCGAAGATAACGGCAAAGTTTTGGCAATTTCCGCCGTTAAACTGAATTATTTTCCGCAAGCGCAGGTACAAACTTTTGAAACAATTTCTGAAATGCTTGAAGTTGCAGATGATTTAATTGGAAGTTACACGCCGCCCGACAAGGAAAAATTTTCAAAGTTGGTACACAACGAATTAAGGCGCGCCACAAATAAAATTTCCGTCCTTGAAAATGAACTTGCCGCCGCAGAAAATGCTGACGATTGGCGAATTAAAGCGGATAACCTTTCAACTTATCGTTACAACTTCAAAGACCACGCCGACGAAATTATTTCCGTTCAAAATATTTACAGTGAAACGGGCGCAGAAATTGAAATTCAACTCGACAAAAAATTGACAATCGCCGGTAACGTTCAAAGTTTTTATAAAAAATATGACAAGCTGAAACGTTCGACGGCTCATATTTTGGAACAAATTGAAAAGTGTCGCGCAGAAATTATTTACCTTGAAACGGTTGAACATTCACTGAATACCGCCGTCACTCTTGTTGACATTGACGAAATTCGCGCAGAATTGACAAGCGGCGGCTACCTTAAAGCTGAAAGAAAAAAGACCGCCTCAAGTAAAAAGCCGGAACCTTTGAAATTTAACGCGCCCGACGGTACAGAAATTTTAATTGGCAAAAACAACGCGCAAAATGACAGATTGACTTTCAAAATTGCCGCGCCCGATGATATTTGGTTACATACAAAAGAAATTACCGGCTCTCACGTTATCATACGTTGCGGCGGCGTTGAACCAACTGCTGAAACTTTGCTTTACGCGGCAAAATTGGCGGCGAAATTTTCAAAGGCAGCGGGCTCCTCAAAAGTTCCTGTTGACTACACGCATTGCAAACTTGTCAAAAAACTTAACGGCGCAAAACCCGGCTTTGTCATTTTTACTAATCAAAAAACTTTGTACGTTGACACTTAAAAAATTAAAAATAAGCTTGAAAAAATTTTTTGTACGATTATACTTTAAAAGTGGCGGTGATGGTTTTGAAGATTCGTGTTGCAGGAATTGTGCCGGAGTCTTACGTAGACGGCGAAGGAATAAGATTTACAGTTTTTATGCAGGGTTGCTTGAGGAATTGTCCCGGCTGCCACAATCCTGAAACTCACGCGCTTGACGGCGGCAAAATTCTTGACACTGCCGAAATTATCACTGAAATGAAAAAAAATCCTTTGCTTACGGGAATAACTTTGAGCGGCGGGGAACCGCTTTTACAGATTGAGCCCGCGCTGGAACTTGCAAAGGCGGCAAAAAGTTTAAATCTTGACGTATGGCTTTATACCGGTTACAAATTTGAAGAAATACCGGCGGCGGCGCAAAAGTTGTTAAAATTCGTCGATGTAGTTGTTGACGGCGAATATATAGAAGAACTGCGCGACTTGGAGTTGGAGTTTCGCGGCTCGAAGAATCAACGAATTATTCATTTGGGAGGTGATTGAATGATAGACTTGGATTTTCTGCCCGTGCCAATCGACGTTATTTTGGGGCTGCTTTTTGTTGGGGTTTTTGGATTAATTTTGGGAGCACTAATTTTTTTACCGATAGCAAATAAAATGTCCGGCTTGCCGCTTGAAAAACTTAGCAGCGATTTAGTTTGGAGATTTTTTCCGGATTGGCTTTTACTTTTGATAAGTTGTATAGTTTTTTTGGTACTCAATTTTATGCTTATTGGCGGAATGTGGAGATTATAAAATTTAGTGATTAATTTCTGAAAACGGCTTGCAATGGAAAATTCAGTTTGTTATAATGTGGCTTGTTATGAATAAAAAAAGGAGATTTTGCCGAATGCTAAAGTTGGAAAAAAAGCAAGTTAAATTTATCAGCGTCTTAATTGCGTTGGTTTTTATGGGGAGCGTTGTAGCGTTGGCGTTGACGCAAACAGGCAGCGGTATTGCGTCGGCGGCAAGTTCAGTTAATGTCGGTGTAGTTGACAGGGATCAAGTTTTAAGTCAACATCCCAGCGTTGCAGATTTTCAAACTAAAATGAACGCCGCAATTACTGAAGTTCAAAAAGACTTTGAAGAAAAATCGCAAGGTATGACGGATCAAGAAAAAGCCGATTATTACAGACAATGTCAACAAAGACTCGCACAAAAGCAAAATGAACTTATGGATCCCATTTTAAAATCAATTGACGAAGCCATAAAAAAAGTTGCAGATTCAAAGGGCTTAAGCGTAGTAATTGAAAAAGCCGCTGTTGTCTATGGCGGAACGGATATTACGCAAGACGTTATTTCCAGACTTACAAAGAAATAAAATCTGTCAGCCTTCAGTGATCAGTGGTCAAAAAATTTAAGGATCACTGGTCATTTTTTTATATCTGCAAGGAGGGCGGCAATGTCAAATTACAGATTGAAGGCGGCGGCAATTATGACGGTTTTAATTGGCGGCGGGCTGTTTTTATATTCACCGCCAAAAGCCGAAAAAGTCGAACGCCCAAAACCCGCCGTGCAAGAAAATCCTGTTCACGGCTTCGGTTATATTGACTTTGAACAAGTCCTGCTTAAACATTCAGACGGCGAAAGACTGAAAGAGTTACTCGGTAAAGAAATTCGCCTGAAACTTGAACTTAATGAAATGATGCGCCCCGTTTCGCCGCCAAAATTGCCGGAAATTGATACAACGCCTTTTGAAGAATCTGCGCGAAAAAGAATTATGCAAAATTTAATAAGTCAACTTGCTGAAGTCCGCGCACGTGAAAAAAGAATCGCCGAAGAATACACCGAAAAAACCGCTGAAGATTATATCAAGCGGCGCAATACAATTCGCGATTTTTATATGAACGAGGCTTTCAACATAACTTTGAAACTTCAAAACGCCAAAATTCTGCACTTGACGCCGGAACAAATTCAAGAACTTACAAAACGCCTTGACGAAATAACAGTTGAACGCAACGCAAAACAAAAGGAACTGCTTGACGAAAGGACGGCTGAAATTGCGGCTTACGCTCGTTCGCAGGTTGCAGACGATTTGGCGCGTATCAAGCGCGAAACTGACGAATTTAACGAAAAATACAGCGATGAAGCATTACAAAAAATCCGCGACACGCAAGAAAGAAACCAAGCGTTAATGAAGGCGGCAATGCAGGAAATTGCTTTTCGTCAAACGCGCCGCCGTGAACTTTTGGACGAACTTTTACAAACTTCAAAAGAGCGCGTCAAGCTTGAAGATTCTATCGTTGATTCAATCGTAAATGAGGCGGGCAGACTCGGCGCGCTATACAAATTGCAAATGGTTTTAATCAAACACGAAACGCCTTACTTTGAAGAAAAACTTTCAAGCAACGCCGATATAAATTTCAAGTTAAATGCCAAAAAATCGCCCGGCGTAATGATTTTTGAGGGCAGCGATACAAAAGATTTAACACCGGATTTATTAAAAACCGTGCGTTGAAATTTTTATTTTAAAATAATTTTTTAATGGAGTGATTGAACGTTGAATATATCAAAGAAAATAAAAGTTGCCGCGCTATTGGTAGCGTCATTTTTTGTGACAGGTTGCGGCAGTCAGGCAAACATTGGCTACATTGACAGCGCAAAAATTATGGATACGCCGCAAATTAAAGCGATTCTTGAGGAAGGGCAAAAAAAAGCTACCGAAATTCAAAATGAGGCGGCGGCAATGCTTGAAGAAAATCCCGATTGGACTGAAGAGGAACGAAATAACGCATTGGCTGAAAGTCAAAGAAAACTTGTCGGTATAAGTCAAGCTTACAACACGCAATTAAAATACAAACTTGACGAGGCTATTCAGGGAATTTCTCAAGAAAAGCAACTTGATGTAGTTGTTGACAGTTCGGAAGATCAGCCAACAGTTTTGCTCGGCGGAATTGATATAACTGATGAAGTCGTTAAAAAGTTGCAGTGAGGTTGAACTATGCAAAAAACTTTGAAAGAAATTGCTGAACTTATTGGCGGCGAATTAATCGGAGACGGCAAAATTAAAATTAGCGGCTTAGACAGTATCGAAACTGCGCGCGCGGGCGATTTAACTTTTGCAGATGAAAACCACGTGGCGGCGGCTAAAAATTCGGCGGCGTCAGCTGTCATTATTCCAAAAAATTTTAACGGCGAAATTCCAAAAAATTCAATCAAGGCGGAAAATACCAAATTTGCCTTTGCAAAACTTATGGAAATTTTCAAGCCAAAAATTGAAATTCCCGCCGGTATCAGCACGCAAGCTTTTATTGGCAAAAATACAAAAATTTCTCCAACTGCAAAAATTATGGCGTTTGCTTACATTGACGATAACGCCGAAATTGGCGACGGTGTAATTATTTATCCGCATGCTTACATTGGACAGCACGCGAAAATTGGCGCGGCAACTATCATTTATTCAAGCGTTACAATTCGTGAATACTGCGAAATTGGCGCGCGCTGCGTGATTCATTCTTCAGCGGTTATCGGCGCGGACGGTTTCGGCTTCACAACTTCAAAGGGCGTTCATACGAAAGTCCCGCAAATTGGAAACGTCATTGTTGAAGATGATGTTGAAATTGGCGCGCACGTCGGAATTGACAGGGCGGCGATGGGTTCAACCGTTATCGGGCACGGTACGAAAATTGATAACCTTGTACACGTGGGACATAACTGCAAGATTGGCGCAAATTGTTTAATCGTCGCGCAGACGGGAATTTCAGGCTCTACGATTGTTGGCGATAATGTAACTTTTGGCGGTCAAACGGGCACTGTAGGACACATTAAAATTGGCGGAAATTCTGTTTACGCGGCGCGCTCCGGTATAAGTAAAAATATGCCTGAAGGATTTTTCGGCTCCGGTTTCCCTATTCAACCGCACAATGAATGGTTACGTACGCAAGGCGCAATAAAAAAACTTCCGGATCTTATTAAAAAAATTCAACAACTTGAAGAAACTATTTCAAATTTAAATAAAGGACAGGACTAAAATGTATAGTATCAAAAAAATTTTCGGCGTAATGTTTCTGCTGGCGTGTATGTTCTTGCCGCAAACAGTTTCAGCCGAAAAAAACGACTTCAAGGATAAATATTATAATTTTCGTGGCGTGCAGCGTGTCGTTTTGATGAATATTTCTTCAGATATTGACTTCAGAAACAGAGGAAATATTTTTATTCAGAAATTGCGCAGTACCTATCAAAAAAGCGCGGGCAAATTGAAATGTGACGTTATCACTGAAGATGATGCGCGCCGTATGTCCGGCTACGATTCAAGGGATTTAAGCGGCGTTGCAGATTTATACATTGAATGTTACATTAAGGATTGGAGCGACGATTATTACATTGTGCCGGAACGTACGACGTGGGAAAGAAAGAAAATGTACCGCACAGTTCGTGATCGCTACGGCAACCGTTACGAAGAAGAATATTATACAACCGTACCGGTAACTTATCCGCCGCGCAGGGTCGACGTTTCAAAAATGGCAGTTACTTTTGAAGTTTATGATACTCGTACCGGCAAAATGGTTTTTGGGCGTGAAGACGTAAGAGACCGTGAAGATAAAGATGCTCAAGATGGTATGTACGGGCGAATTTGCAACTCTTTCTTCCAAGACTTAGGGAAATTAATTAAGTAGGAGGGGAATTTTATGAACAGAATTTTTAACGCCGCTAAAATTTTTGTAACGGCAATGTTTTTGTGCGGGATAATTTTTATTGGCGGCAAGGCGTCAGCAGCTGATATTGACGCGGAGGCAATGGAAATTTTCCGTGAAACAATTATTCAAACTGCCGGACAAGATGACCGTGTTTTTCATCAAGATATTTTCTTTGTAGTGCCGCGCTTTACCGGCGAATTGGAATTTTTGGGCGCAACGGAAAAAGATACTTTCAATATGAACGGCAGTTTTGAACTTTGGATAGTTGACGAAAACGGCAAAGACGAACACATTGTAAAGCCGTTTTATATCACTCAAGACAAAAAAAATATGGTAGTTTACTTTCAAGACGAAAAAAATAAATGGAAGAAAATGACTTCGCCGGTTGCCGCCGCAAATGTTGTTGATATGGTTGCTACTCCCAATGCAGCGGAACTCGATAAAATGGTTGAATTTGTCAAAGATGTTACAGTTTTGCAAGACGGCGAAAAAAGCCGCACGTTGTTAGTAAAAATTGACGGCGCAAAAATAATTGACGCAATTAAAGCTGAATTGGCGAAAGACCCCGAATTTCAAAAACAAAAAAATGACGAGATGACAAATACTATTTTTAGCTACATTGAAACGGGTTTTAGGGATTCTGACATTTGGTACACGTGGACGGTTGACAAAGTTAATTGGCAAACTACCACAATGAGTTTCAACCTTTCAAGCTTGCCGCAAACTATCGCCGCCGCCGCACTTCGTGATTCTTCAAATCCTTTTTTAAGTGTTGACGAAGTAAGAGAAATGTTGGAAACTGTAGCGTTTTACAGCGAATTTAAAGGCTATACAACTTTTTTGAATGCTGATGCTAAAGCGCGCTTGGAAATTCCCAAAAAAGTTCTCAAGGCAAAAGAAATTGAAAGTTTCACTGACAACGATAAATCTAAGAAAAAATAATTTCAAATAAAAATTTCAGCCGTTACGAAAAGTGGCGGCTTTTTTTATTGAACTGTGACTAAATTACTTGCTTACATTGAAAATTTTGTTTAAAATAACTGTAATATTTTTTGGGAGGGAGAAATTTTGAACATTCACGAATATCAAAGTAAAGCAATTCTTAGGCGTTACGGCGTCCCCGTACCGAACGGCAAGCCCGCTTTTTCAGTTGAAGAGGCTGTAGCCGTCGCGCAGGAATTAAATTCGCCTGTAATGGTAGTTAAGGCGCAAATTCACGCAGGCGGGCGCGGTAAAGCCGGCGGCGTCAAACTTGCCAAAAATCTTGACGAAGTTAAAAATTATGCAAATGAACTTTTGGGCAAAATTTTGGTTACTCATCAAACGGGACCGGACGGTAAAAAAGTTAATCGCCTGTTAATAGAGGAAGGCTCCAATATCAAAAAAGAATATTACCTTAGTTTTGTCATTGACAGGACAACCGCGCGCGTGGTTATGATGGGCAGTGAAGAAGGCGGCGTCGAAATTGAAAAAGTTGCAGCCGAAAAGCCCGAAAAAATTTTTAGGGAATATATCGACCCGGCAGTAGGTTTAATGCCCTTTCAAGCTACAAGAATTGCCTACAAAATGAATTTCCCTGCCGCCGCTATTCGTAAGGCTACGGCGTTCATTTTGAAACTTTACAACGTTTTTGTTGGTGAAGATTGCTCGCAAGTTGAAATTAACCCGCTCGTTGTTACGGCTGAAGATAATGTTATTGCACTTGACGCCAAATTAAATTTCGATGACAGCGCGCTTTATCGCCACCCCGATATTGAAGCCCTGCGCGACGAAACTGAAGAAGACCCAAAAGAACGTACGGCGGCGTTGGAAGGCTTAAGCTACGTTAATTTGGGCGGCAACGTTGCCTGTATGGTAAACGGCGCGGGACTTGCAATGGCAACTGTTGATATTTTGAAACATTACGGCGGCGAACCTGCAAACTTCCTTGACGTCGGCGGCGATTCAACCCCTGAAAAAATTGCAACCGCTTTTAAGATTATGTTGGATGGCGGACAGGCTAAAGGTATTTTTGTAAATATTTTCGGCGGGATTAATCGCTGTGATGCAGTGGCGGCAGGTATTGTTGAAGCGGCTAAAATTATTTCTGAAGACGGAAAATCTTTGCCCGTGCCGGTTGTCGTACGCCTTGAAGGTACAAACGTTGAACTCGGACAGCAAATTTTGAAGGATTCGCCAATTTCAAATGTTATTATGGCTCCAACTATGGAAGACGGCGCAAAAGAAGTTGTCCGCCTTGTCAATGAGGCAAAATAAATGTTTATCTTTAACAAAAAAACTAATACAATTTTAAATACTGAACAAATTATAAGCATATACATTCCTTTTGACGGCAGCAACGAAATATATTATTACAAAAGTGGCGGTCATTATAACGGGACATTGGCAGGATATAAAACATCGAAAAGAGCGCAAGAAGTTTTGAGGCAAATTTTTATTGCAATGACGGATGGTCTTAAAACTTTTGAAATGCCTGAAGATTAAACTGAAATTTATAGGAGAAAAATTATGAGTATACTTGTAAATAAAGATACAAAAGTTATCGTGCAGGGAATAACCGGCAAGCAGGCAACTTTTCATACAAAACAAATGCTTGCTTACGGTACAAAAATTGTAGGCGGCGTAACTCCCGGCAAGGCTGGGCAACTTGTCGAAGGCGTCCCTGTTTTTAACAGCGTTGTTGATGCGGTACAAGCAACCGGCGCAACGGCGTCCGTTATTTATGTTCCTGCGCGTTTTGCGGCTGATTCAATTATGGAAGGTGTTGACGCGGGATTAGATTTGGTTGTTTGCATTACTGAACATATCCCCGTGCAAGATATGGTTAAAGTTCGCCGTTACATGGAAGGCAAAAAGACGCGCTTAATTGGTCCAAACTGTCCCGGTATTATGACTTCAGACGAATGCAAACTTGGAATTATTCCGGCTATGGTTCAAAAGAAAGGGCGCGTCGGTTTAGTTTCGCGCAGTGGAACTTTGACGTACGAGGCGGCTTTCCAACTCAAAAACGCCGGCATCGGTATTACAACTTCACTTGGAATTGGCGGCGACCCTGTTAAAGGTACAGATTTTATTGACGCGCTGAAACTTTTCAAAGATGATGATGATACTTTGGCGGTACTGATGATTGGCGAAATTGGCGGCACGGCTGAAGAAGACGCCGCAAAATGGATTAAAGAAAATATGCCCAATAAACCGGTTACGGCGTTTATTGCAGGGCGTCAAGCTCCTCCCGGTAAACGTATGGGACACGCGGGCGCAATTATCAGCGGCGGCAAAGGTACTGCTGCAGATAAAATCGCCGCGCTTAATGCGGTCGGTATTGAAGTTGCTGATACTGTTGCTCACATTGGCGAAACGGTTGTTGCAACTTTGAAACGCGCCGGTATTTATGAACAATGTTACTCTGCAAACTAAAATTTTGCCCGCAGGCGCGCAGAATTGCCCCTACAATTAATTTTCAACGCTCAAGAGTACATTTATGTATAAAAAATTGAAACGTGGCTTAAAATCGATTCTGGACGCTTTACGCGCAATTTGAAAAATACCCGCTCCAAAAAGGGCGGGCTTTTTTATTTATTCCTTAACGTAAAAAAACCCGTTAGTCAGGCGGGCTCTCTTAATCTGGTTACCATATGTCATTTATAGTTTGTTAAAGTATACCAAATATTTTTTTAAAATTCAAGTTTTAAATTTATGTTGCTAAGAAAATATTTTTCTTGTAAAATAAACACGTTGTCCACCCTCTCAATATGGACAAGAGAGGAGGGTTGCCGACATGTCATTTATAGGTTTTATAGGCTCTGTCGTGGCAGGTGTAATTAGTCACTACATCTGCAAATGGCTTGACAAACGCCGGTAGGACAACAAAAGCCGACAGTAGGCGTGCTGTATAAACTACGCAAGGTCTCGGCGAAAGTCGAGGCTTTTTTACTTTGTAAATTTGTGTTAAGATTTATTAAAGGCGGTGATTTTATGGCTGAAATGCAAATTGATAATTTTGTAAGAGATTGGCAAGGGCACGGCTACGAAAAGGGCGAATTTCAAAAATTTTGGCTGGCTTTTATTCGTGAAGTTTTTGATATTCGGCAGCCGGAAAAATTTATTGACTTTGAAACGCAGGTAAAAATTGACGGCAAAACTAAATTTCTTGACGGTTACCTTTTTGAATCCAAAGTTATTATTGAACAAAAATCTTCGCACGTCAAGCTGGATGATTCAGTTTACCAACAAGCAAAAAGTTACAACGACGCCCTGAATTACGGCAGAAAGGCGCGCTGGATTGTTACCTGTAACTTTCAAGAATTTAAAATTTACGATATGGACACTCAAGCCGCGCCCGTTCAAATTCTGTTGGAAGAATTGCCGGAAAAATTTTATGTGTTCGATTTTCTGATTAAAAAGACGCGCCGCACCATCGACTTTGACAGGGATTTAGATTTTGAGGCGGGCGTCAACATTCGCAAACTTTATGAACTTATGTGCAAGGGCAAAAAGTCTCGCGCAGTTTTTGAAAGTCTCAACAAATTGTGCGTGCGGCTGGTTTTCTGCTTTTACGCCGAATCTGCCGGGATTTTTCCCAAGCGCAAAATGTTTACAGAATACCTTAGAAATTTTAATGATAAAGACAGTTTCCGCCGCGCACTTAAAGAAATTTTTGAAATTTTGAGTACGCCCGTTGATAAGCGCAGTGAATTTATCAGCGACGAACTTAAACAATTCCCGTACATTGACGGCGGATTATTCGACGATAAAAATTTTGACTTTCCGGAATTTCAAACCGCCTCAAGAATTATTTTTTTTGAAAACCTTGCAAAGTTGAAATGGCAGGATATTGACCCGACAATTTTTGGCGCAGTCTTTGAATCCACGCTCCAAAATTTCAACGATGAAAAAAAAATTCGCCGTGAAGAAGGTATTCACTATACCGCGCCCGAAAATATCCAAAAAGTTATCTTGCCGCTTTTCTTCGACGAACTTTACAAAAAATTTAAAAATGCAAATTCCCGCGCAGATTTAATCAACCTGCAAAATGAAATTGCCGCAATTAAAATCTTAGACCCCGCGTGCGGCTCCGGCAACTTTTTAACTGAATCCTATATGAACCTGCGCGAGCTTGAAAATTCTATCCTTGAAAAACTTTCAAATGACGGCGTTAAACTCCCCGATAACCCTGTCAAAATTTCCATTGAAAACTTTTACGGGATTGAAATTAACGAGTTCGCCGTTGCCGTTGCCAAAACTGCCCTCTGGATTAGCGAAATTAAAATGCGCCAAAAACTTATTCACGCGCTAAATTTAAACCTTGAACACTTCCCGTTGAAAAAAATCCCCAACATAATTTGCGAAAACGCGCTTACTTTCGACTGGCAAAAACTGATTAATCCCGCCGCTTTAAATTTTATCGCAGGCAACCCGCCTTTCATTGGTACGAGCGGGCAAAACGCCACTCAAAAAGCGGATATTCTTGCACTTTGCAAAGATTTAAAATCGCTCGATTATGTTGCAGGCTGGTTTAAAAAGGCGGCTGATTTTATTCAAGGCTCCAACGTGCGCTGCGCCTTCGTTTCAACAAATTCTATCACGCAAGGCGAACAGGTAGGCTTGCTCTGGAATAATTTGAACGTGCACATTGATTTTGCCTACCGCCCTTTCAAATGGTTCAGTGAATCCCCCGATATGGCGCAAGTTCACGTTGTCATTGTTGGCTTTTCAAAAGTTGACGTCCCTAAATTTCTCTATGAGGTTATTTCTGCCGAAAGAACTAAAATTGACAGGGAAAATGATACTGTTGACGATAAAGACAAAACTAAAAAATTCCACCTCGAAGAAATTATTGAAAAGACGCCCGCGCACAATATCAACGGCTACCTTGTTGACGCCCCCAACGTTTATATGGAAAACAGAAACGACCCAATTTGCGACGCGCCAAAAATGACGCGCGGCAGTGGTCCAACTGATGACGGCAATTTAATTATTGAAGTTGATAAATATGAAAATTTTATTAAAGATGAACCCGCCGCAGTGAAATATATTCGTCAATATATGGGCGCAGATGAATTTATTAACGGTAAAAAGCGTTATTGTTTATGGCTTGCAGATTGCCCGCCAAATGAACTCCGCAAAATGAAATTGGTTATGGAAAGAGTTAAAAAAGTTCGTGAATTTCGCTTAAAAAGTCCGGCGGCAGCTACACGTAAAGCCGCTGAAACTCCATATCTTTTTCAATCCAACAGACAACCCAAAACAAATTATCTTGCAATTCCGCGTGTCAGTTCAGAAAATCGCCGTTATATTCCAATAGGTTTTATGGCACCGGATATTATTATAAGTGATGCCGTGCAGATTATTCCGAATGCTACAATTTATCATTTTGGAATATTGACAAGCTCGGTACATATGGCGTGGATGCGTGCAGTTTGCGGGCGGCTTGAAATAAGTTACAGATATTCGGCAACGATAGTTTACAACAATTTTGTATGGTGCGCGCCAACAGAAAAGCAGCGGCGGAAAATCGAAAAAACGGCGCAAAAGATATTGGCGGCGCGGGCGAAATATCCTGCGGCAACGCTTGCAGATTTGTACCATGAATTGACAATGCCGGTAGAATTGCGGCGGGCGCACAATGAAAACGACGCGGCGGTTTTGGCGGCGTATGGTTTTCGCGCAGATATGACAGAGCCGGAAATAGTTTCAGCTTTAATAGAAAAATATTTGCAGTTGACAGGAAAAAAATAAACCGCTATAATTTCAGCGTAAATGGTTTTTGACAATTTAAAAAGGACAGTCGGCTTTGACCTGTCGGCTATCCTCGAAATTTAGATATGTGAGTTTTGTCGATTGATTCGGCTATTTTTGAAAAGTTTTTTGCAAATGAAAAAGGCGGTCGATTTCTGAACGTCGACTCGCCCCCAGTTATTTATATGTTGGACAGTTTAAAAAACTGCTGCGGTACGCTAGCGGCTTTTTTTATTTCTAGCCTTAGCTGAGAATCGAAATGACAGCGGCAACGAGATTGGCTACGTTCAACGCAAGGTTGATCCAGTCAATTTTTCTCATGCATATCACCCCCCTTTGCAGGGGAAAGCCGACAATCGTCCGCCTTTACGACGCAGATTATAACAGGTTGCCGCCGTGTTGTAAAGCGGTTTTATTTTTTTGCAGGAAAGGAAAGTAATTAATTGGATAAACAAATACAAATTGCAATGGAAGTATCGCAAAAAAGTTTGGCAGTGAACGTGATACTTTCAGCAATAAAATTTATAGCGGGCGTGGTTGCACATTCCGGCGCGATGATTTCAGATGCAATACATTCGGCGTCGGACGTTTTCAGCACAATAATTGTAATGATAGGCGTTAAACTTTCGGCAAAGGCTGAAGATAAAGAGCACCCGTACGGGCACGAGCGGCTGGAATGTGTGGCGGCAATAATTTTGGCAATGCTTTTATTTTTGACGGGAATTTTTATAGGTTATGAAAGTGTACAAAAAATATTGGCGGCAGAAACTGAAAAGTTAGCTGTACCGGGCACATTGGCAATAGCGGCGGCGGTTGTTTCAATCATTGTAAAAGAAATGATGTTTTGGTACACGCGGCACTATGCAAAGTTGATACACTCAGAGGCGTTAATGGCGGATGCGTGGCACCACCATTCTGACGCGCTGTCATCAGTTGGAGCGTTAATAGGAATTGTCGGCGCAAGAATGGGCTTGCCGGTACTTGACCCCGTTGCAGGACTTTTTATTTGTTTCTTCATTGCAAAGGCGGCGTTTGATATTTTCAAAGACGCGGTAGAAAAAATGGTAGATCATAACTGCGACGAAGCTTTTGAAAATGCACTGCGCGAAAAAATTTTGAGTTACAGTGAAATTAATTCGATAGATTTAATGAAGACGCGGGAATTTGGAAATAGAATTTATGTTGAGTTAGAAATTTCGGTAGATGGACAACTGCCGCTGATTGAGGCGCACGAAATAGCTGAAAATCTTCACGACGATATAGAAAAAAATTTTCCGAGCGTCAAACATATTATGATACATTTAAACCCGTGCTGATTTAAGGGATAAGGATTAAGGATTAAGGGATAAGGGCTAGGGGCTAGGGAAATTTCCATAATCCTTAACCCCTAGTCCTTAATCCTTAAAATTAAAGGAGGTTTTAACGTGGAAGAAATTATTGGTAAGTTTAACACGGCAATTTCATTTGCAAAAGTAATGGAAGATTCAGCGCGTGAACAGATTCAGCGAATGTGCGATTATGAATTTAGCAGCGGCAGTAAAATTCGGATAATGCCTGACGTACACGCGGGCGCGGGTTGCACTGTCGGTACAACAATGACAATTCAAGATAAAGCTGTACCAAATATAGTTGGAGTTGATATTGGCTGCGGAATGTACACTGTGAAACTTGACGCGCAGTCAATCGACTTTGAAAAATTTGACGCGGCGGCGCACTTCATACCTTCCGGCAAAAATGTTTGGGAAAGTCGCGGCGAACGTTTCGACTTGCAGGAATTATTTTGTTGTCGAAGTTTGAAGGATACAAAACGAATTGAACGCAGCATAGGCACATTGGGCGGCGGCAACCACTTTATAGAAATTGATAAATCGTCGGACGGCACTTTCTATTTGGTGATTCACAGCGGCAGTAGAAATTTGGGTAAACAGGTCGCCGAAATTTACCAAAAATTGGCGGTCGATTTAGCTATTGGCAAAGATACAATGTTTCAAGAACAAGAAAAAATTATCGCCGAATATAAAGCCGCCGGACGCCGCAAAGAAATTGAAGAGGCGATAAAAGAATTACACCGCCAATTCAAAGTCAAAAAAACTGACACGCCGCACGATTTATGCTTTGTCTATGGAAAGTACCTCGCGCAGTACTTGCACGATATAGAAATTTGTCAAAAATTTGCGCGGCTGAATCGTGAACGAATGGCGGAAATTCTTTTGAAGAAAACGGGAATTACCGCGCTTGAAAGTTTTCATACAATCCACAATTACATTGACGTTGAAGAAATGATTCTGCGAAAAGGAGCTATTGCGGCGCACGCGGGCGAAAAAGTTTTAATCCCAATAAATATGCGTGATGGCTCGGTTTTGGCGGTTGGTAAAGGCAATGCAGATTGGAATTTTTCGGCTCCGCACGGCGCAGGGCGTATTATGTCACGCGGCGCGGCGAAAGAAAATTTGAGTATGGCTGACTATCAAGAATCAATGGCGGGGATTTATACAACTTCGGTAAATGAAAATACGCTTGATGAATCGCCGCAAGCTTACAAAACGCTTGATGATATTATTGACGTTATCGGCGAAACTGTAGAAATTGTCGAAGTTATGAAGCCGGTGTACAATTTTAAAGCCGGTTGAAATTTACAAAATAAATCTGCGCGACGAATTTTTAAGACTTTGGATTTTTCCTTAGTCTTTTTTATTTCCCCCTAATCCCTAACCCCTAACCCTTAATCCCTAATCCTTAGCCCCTAATAAAAATGTATTCATTGCGGCAAAAATTGACGCGGTTTTTGATTTTAACTATAATAAATACCGCAAAAATTTTTGGAGGTATCACAAAAAATGGATTTATCGCAACTGCTGAATGACATTAACGATTTTGTATGGGGACCAATAATGCTTGCGTTGTTGGTAGGTACAGGAATTTTTTTAACAATCAGGCTGAAATTTTTGCCGTGGAGAAATTTAATCTACGCGGTAAAAATGATAACGCAACAAAAAACCGAACACGAAGGGGATTTATCGCCGTTTCAATCTTTAATGACGGCACTTTCTGCAACAGTCGGCACAGGAAATATCGTAGGCGTGGCAACGGCAATGGTACTCGGCGGTCCCGGTGCGATTGTATGGATGTGGATAAGCGCGGCGTTCGGACTTTCGACAAAGTACGGTGAATCAGTTTTGGCGGTTAAATACCGTGAAACAAATTCAGTTGGTGAAATGGCAGGCGGTCCAATGTACGCAATGAAAAACGGTATCGGCGGCACATTTGGGCGAATTATGGCGGCGGCGTTTGCACTTTTCGCAGTTTGCGCGTCATTCGGTATTGGAAATATGACGCAGGCAAATTCAATCAGCGCGGCGTTTGAATCCAGTTTAGGTATTCCGACTTTTACAACGGGAATTATTTTGGTAGTGGCGTCATTGGCGGTTTTAATGCGCGGTGTTCATTCAATCGGCGCAGTTTCAAGTTTCATTGTACCGAGTATGGCGTTTTTCTACCTGCTTTTTACTACGATAATTATAATTGTCAACTTTGGAAATATTCCTTCAGGTTTAGCTGTAATGTTTCAAATGGCTTTTTCAACTGAAGCAGTAGCGGGAGGCGTCGGCGGCTCAATCGTTGCTTCAATGCTTACTGCAATGCGTTGGGGCGTTGCGCGCGGCGTTTTTTCAAATGAAGCGGGCTTAGGCTCTGCTCCAATAGCGGCGGCGGCGGCTCGTACAGACCACGCCTCAAGGCAAGGCTACGTTAATATGACGGGAACTTTTTTTGACACAATGATAATTTGCATGCTTACCGGCTTGGTTATCGCAAGTTCCGGCGTTTTGGGCATTACGGACCCTGAAACAGGAAAATTAATTTCCGGCGCGCAGTTGACTATTGCCGCGTTTGCTACGGTTTACGGCGAAGGCGCAAAATACATTGTTTCAATCGCCCTTGCACTTTTTGCATACTCAACAATTTTGGGCTGGGAATATTACGGCGAAAAATCCCTTGAATATCTGATAAGCAACCGCGCCGTTATTTATGCTTACAGATTTATTTTCAGTTGCATAACTTTCATTGGCGCAACCCAAACGCTCGACGTTGTATGGAATTTTTCAGACACTATGAACGGCTTAATGGCTATTCCTAACTTGCTGTGTCTTTTGATTTTGAACGGCAAAATTGCTGAAGAATGTTTCCACTATCAAAACGAAATTATAGCTAAGGGAAAATAAAAATTTTACAATTCCCAAAATCTCGCGCAGGGCAAAACTTACGCGGGATTTTTTTGTTTACAAACTAGATTAAAGCCGGTAAAATTTAAAATATACGTAAAATTTTTTTGGAGGCTTGAATTTTGAACAAAAAGTTTTGGACGCGTGAAGAAGAAATTATCGTTTTTAATTTGTATTGTCAAATTCCTTTTCAGAGTGCGTCTAAAAATCATCCTGAAGTTATAAGAATTGCAAATATAATTGGACGTTCACCAAGTGCTGTAAATATGAAGATTGGAAATTTCGGCAGTTTTGATGAAAATTTGAAGGCGCGGGGAATTGTCGGCTTAACAAACGCAAGCAAACTTGACGCGCAAATTTGGGAAGAATTTAATAACCGTTGGGACGAATTATCTTTTGAAAGTGAACGACTTATTGCAAAATTTCAAGGCGTGAAAGAAATTGAAAATATTCCCGTCGGTAAAGAAAAAATGGTTGCCGTTCGTCAAAGAGTAAATCAAAATTTTTTTCGTCGCGCAGTGCTTGCTTCGTACAAAAATTCTTGTTGTATCACGGGATTAAACAACCCTGAATTGTTAATTGCAAGTCATATAAAATCTTGGGCGGCAAGCAACGAAAATGAAAAAACTAATCCACACAACGGACTTTGTTTGAACGCCTTGCACGATAAAGCATTTGACAAGGGTTTTATTACCGTTACGCCAAATTACGAAATAATTATTTCTGCAGATATTACAGATATTTATGACAGCGCGGCGGTTGAAAAATTTTTCAAGTGCTATGATAAAAGCAAAATTGCACTTCCTGAAAAATTTGCGCCCGCTAAAGAATTTTTAATGTATCATAACGAAATTGTTTTTCAGAATTGGAGATAGCTTATGCAAGAATTGACGCAAGCGCAGTACTTACAAAATATCGCTGACTATGAAAAACTTTATTTGATAATAACTGAAAATGATAAAGTTTTTCTTCGCGCAGATATTGAAAATGCAGAAACTTTAAGAATTGAAATGATGTATTTTGAAATGGATACTTCACTGACATTTTGGGAGGCAAATTCAGAATGTCGCGGCAATTACGCCGGAAAAATTTTTTTTGTCGAATATGAAGGTATTGAACCTGCAAAAATAAATATACTCAACGATTTTTTAAATTTATGTACGAATTCAATCTTTTTATTGTGTGATAATGACGAGCTGAAAAATATTTTGCCGAAATATCCGAATGAATCAATTTACATAATTATAAAATAAGACCTTTAAACGGCGGCTACATTAAACACTGAAGGCGGGCGAAAATTTATCAATCTGAATTTACAAATAAGATTCATTTAACTTTGCCAGCGGAATAACGCACCGATTAAATTTGCGTCGTTGCGAAATTGGCACGGTACAACTTTGACGCGCGGAAAATTTATTTCGCAGGAATTGTAGACTTTTTCAAGATTTTCACGAATTGAATTTATAAAAATTTCCTGTTCGCTGATACCGCCGCCTACAGCAATTTTTTCAACGTCCAACAAAACTTGAATATTAAAAATTTGTACCGCAATTTGGCGCGTGAACTTGTCAAGGCAAGCAAGCGCGTCATTTTCTTTTGCGTCAACCGCATCAAAAAATTTTTCGCCGGAAACTTCAGCGATTGACAAATTTTTAATCTGCGCGTAGGATTTAAGCAACGCCGGTACACTGCACATTTTATAAAAACTTTTGCCGTTCAAAATACTAAAAGAAATTTCACCGGCAAGAAAATTTTTGCCCTTGTGGACTTCGTGATTTTTGATAAACGCGCCGCCAATCATCGTCCCGAAAACCATTACAAAACCATCTGAAACATCTGCAAGACTGCCGATTTTTGCTTCAGCCAACGCCGCGCAGTTTGCGTCGTTTTCAATCGTAACTTTGACGCCGCAAATTTTTTCCAATTCGTCAACAATATTAACGCCGTTATTGTAAGGGAGCGCACTGCTTTTTAAACAAATTCCGCGCTCGGCGTCGATAATTCCCGGCATTGAAATTGCAATTCCGGCAACTTCGACAGACTTAAAAATTTTATAAATTGCGTCAAAAAAATCTGCGCGACTGTTCAAAGGCGTTGACACTTTGCCGCGTTCAAAAAATTCTGCGCGTTCATTCATTACGGCGAATTTTATAAAAGTGCCGCCAATATCTAAAACTAAAATTTTCATACTATCAATCCTTCGAGGTGTTTTTATGGAACCTGTCCAAGAAAAAAATTTTTACTGGAAACTGTTTAAATCAACATTCATTGTCAGCGCGTTCACGGTCGGCGGCGGCTATATAATTATCCCGCTGCTCAAGGCAAAGTACGTTGACGAATACCACTGGATAAGCGACGAAGAAACTTTAAATATGGTTGCAATAGCACAATCGACGCCGGGAATTATGGCAGTCAATACGGCAATAATGCTCGGCTACAGAATGGCGGGCGTGCGCGGCGCACTTACGGGAATGTTTGCAACCGTTTTACCGCCGCTGATTATAATTACAATCGTTGCAAGTTTTTATGATTTAATCGCGCAGAATGAACAAGTACAACTCGTTTTGAAGGGTATGCAGTGCGGCGCAACGGCTTTACTTTTAAACGTGGCGATTGACTTGCTGATAAAACAATTTTCAAAAAAATTAATCCTGCCGATTGTAATAATCGTCGGGACTTTTATAGCAAATGTTTTTTTCGACGTCAATATAATGTTGCTGGTGGCGATTGACGGCGTTATAGGATTTTTCCTGTTGCGTGACAAAAAATACAGCTAAGATTTTTTCTTTCTGCCGGTTTTTTTCTGCTTGTTTAAAATTTCCTGCGCGAGGCTGTGAATTTTTTTGAAACGATAGTTGAGAGCCTGCCGCGTAAGAAAAAGTTTTTCTGCCAATTCGGCGACTGTACATTCGGGAAATTGCAAGCGCGTTTCCATTGTAAGTTGAAATTCTTCATTGAGTTTGACGTTATTTTCAAGCAAAATTTTTATATCTGCAATTTGACGTTGCGCTGCATTAACTGCCTTGTTTAAATTCGCAGTTTCAACATTTACCATTCGGTTTACGTTTGCTCGAACTTCCTTTAAATTCCGCGCAATTTGAAAACGTTCAATCGCCTCTTCCGCGCCTACCATTCCCAAAAAATCTTCTACCGCGTCCCCTTCGCAGATATAGTTTACAAAAGAATTTTCCCGCACGTAATTTGAAGGGCGAAATTCCAAGTCTTGCCAAATTTGCCGGACGAAAATTGCCGCACTTTCTGACATTGACGCAATTTCTAAATAATACTGCGCCTCCGGCTTGTTGACTGTACCGCCCGCCATAAACGCGCCGCGCAGATAAGCAGCCTTTGCAAAATCATCCGGCACAATTTCAGGCGAATCTAACGTATGGAAAATTTCTTCAGTGTAGCTTGTTACAAAAATTCGTATGAAATAGCGTATCCTTTTAGCAATTCCTTTCATGCGAACGGTTGCAACTTCCCTTTTTACCGCCGGATAAAATTTATTTAAAAGCTTGATTAATTTTCTGGCAACTGCCGCGCTTAGAGTTGAAAATTCCATTCGCCCGTTGCTGTAAATTGCTCCAACTTTCAACATTGCCGCCAATTCTGCGCGCTGATATTCTTCCTCTTCGTCAAAAAGTCTTGCAAGTTCATCTTTTACCATGCGAGCATATGAAGGCATTTATAAAATTCCTTTCGTCGAGGGAATACCGCTATTTTTTTCGTCGCAGTCAACGGCAATTCGCAGGGCGTGTCCCAATGCTTTAAAAATCGCTTCAATCTTATGATGAGTATTTTTGCCGTACAAAATTTTCACGTGCAAAGTTATTCCCGCGTTGAATGCAAACGCCCGCAAAAATTCTTCAGTCAATTCAGTATCAAAGTTGCCGACCATTGGTGCAATTTCGCCCGCGTCATAAACTAAAAAAGGTCTGTTGCTTATATCTAAGCTGACCAACGCTAAAGTTTCGTCCATTGGCAAAAAGAAAGTACCATAACGATTAATCCCGCGCTTATCGCCGAGCGCGTTTTTTATTGCCTGCCCGAGCGCAATTCCAATATCTTCAACGCTGTGATGCCCGTCAACTTCCAAATCGCCTTTACAGTCCACTATTAAATCAATTCGCCCATGCGCCGCAAAAAGATTCAGCATATGGTTAAAAAATCCAATTCCCGTATTTACCGAAATTCTGCCGATACCGTCCAAATTTACTTTTACGTCAATTTTAGTTTCGTTTGTTTCACGAAAAATTTCACCTGTGCGCATTATTTAACCTCCACAAAATTTTTTGTTTATGATACTAGGCAAATATTAGATTGTCAAACGTTCAAATTTTCTGTTGCCATTGACAGAAAATTCTTTTATAATCAGCGCATAAAATTTTTAGGAGGTTTTATCAATGGTTAAAAACTTTTTGGCGTTTGCATTATCGTTATTGATAATGACTATCGCCCCCCGTTTTTGCGGAACAACCCGCCGCTGAACAATATCGGCAAATGTTTCGCTCCGGCAATTTCTATGTAGAATTTCAAGATTCAAAGTCCCGCAATACGGAGTATTTAATTTTGGCGGGAAAAGACGGCGCACGAGTTTTTAGGAAAAACGTACAGGATAAAAATCCCACTGAAAATAACAGCAGAAAAATTAATCGTTTATTGATTTTGCCGGAAGAAAATATTTATTCACCTGCTTTAGACCCGGATGAACATTGGAGATACGCCATAAATCTTTTAGCTTTGCCGGAAGAATTGGCTATTTTTTATTGGGATGATCCTTACCGCGATAAAAATTTTGATTGGGGACAAGTTCCCGTTTATGAAGAAAGTACAACTAGAAATATAAGCGGAAAAACTTACGAATGTGATCACTATGTCAACGAAATAAAAAATGTTGCGGGAGAAGTCATTGCGCGTGAAGTCTATACTGCTTTTTATGAAGAAGGCAAACTTGTTACCATTGAAAAACATTTTATTCGCGGCGGAATTACAGATTATACAGTTTCAAAAATAAAAATAAAAACTATTACTGCCGAAGTCCCCGAAAGTGCATTTGCTGTTAATGAAAAAATTAAAGTCTATAATGCACATAACGGCGATTTAAATGATTTGCTTGAAAATTATGAAGAAATCGGAGAGATCGGGGGCGAGCATAAATGAAATTTTTAGTTACGCTTTTAATTGCGCTTTTAACTTTTGCAACGGCAGACGCGGCGAAAGTCGATATTTACAGAGACGCAATAAAAAACAAAACTTTTACATTGAAATATAAAATTTATCCATTTCCGTACCATACCACAAACAGAGAAACCAAAATTTTCATCAACCAATATGGCGGTGCCGAAAAAATTACAGATGAAGATCCAGTACAAATGAAAAGTGAATTGAAAAGTACCGGAATTGTAGTTTTTGACAAAGACAGGAGCTACATTGAAAGCGTTTATTACGGCTTACCGGATGGTGACAGTGTTTACACTAAAGACGAAGGCTACAGCGCATTAATCAAGAATGATGAAATATTTGAATTTCTTATACAATTTTCAAAAGGGAAAAAAAGATATTGGGGAATAACTTCATGGGGTTTTAAAACAAGCAAAGTAAAAGCCGAACCAATTCAAAAATTTGAAGAGCGCAAAAAACAAATTTTTGACAGAACAGACCCCTATACAAGACTTTTGCTGGATTATCGTATTGATTATGACAATTACAATCTTGAAGACGCATTAAAACCGCTTTTCCCGCCTGAAAATGTTGTTGTAACTCCGGATAATCCGATATGTGAATTTTTTGCCGAAGGAACACTTGAAAGCGGGTTGACTTTTGAAGATTTTTACGGCGAAAAAAACAACACATTCAAAAAAGTAATTCGCTATTATTTTGACGGCGACAAAATGGTAAAAATTGCCGTGTTCCATTTTTCCAACAATGAGCGCGGGATTTTACGTTACAAGAAATATATTGTAGATATTGAAGAATTTTCTACAACGCCCGACGAAAAATATTTTAAAATGCCGGAAGGAATTACAGACGCAACCAAACGCGATAAGGACGGTGGCAAGAAATGAAAAAATTTTTGATGATTATAACTGCGCTTTTTGTAAGTTTAATTTCGGCGAATGTTTTTGCCGCGCCAACCTGCGTAATGATGAAATTTAGCAATGACACTCGTTTTAAAAATATTGATGCGGCGGACTTACTTTCAAATTTAGTGCTTGAAAAACTTTTGGCAAGCGGCAAATTTAATTTTGTAGAAACGCGCCCGCTTGATGAAGATATTGAAATTCAACTTTATAATGAAAAACTGCGCGATGTTGCCAACGTTGAAAATTCGGTTAAGAGCGGAAATAATTTTAACAGCTTGTTTGAAAGTGAAAGTTTTGATTTTAAATATGCACAGTCAATATCTACTGCTGAAGTAGGTCAAATTGTTGCTCCGTCAATCGTTTCAAAAATTGGCAAAGAACACGGCGCAGAGTATCTGATTCAAGGTACAATTATAAATATGGGAAACAGTGCCACACCAAAAAATCAAGGCAGATTCAGCCATAAATCAATCGCTGCGCTTGGAATTTTTGCAGAAGTGAGATTAATAAAAGCCTCAACAGGCGAAGTTGTTTGGCTTAAAAATTACAGTGCTACAAAGCAGACTCAAAAAAGTTATTATATTTTACCTATTGGTTCAAGCAAACTAACTTCCGAAATGTACAATAAGGCTGTGGAAAGATGCGCCAATAAAATTGTAAAAGCTATGCTGAAAGATTTAGACGCCGGAAAATTATTTGTGAAGTGATACTCCATGAAAAAAATTTTAATAATCTGCGCGACGATTTTTTTAATGTGTGCAAGCGTTACGGCGGCGGCACTGATTGAAAAAGATTCAACCGTTGCAGTAATGGATTTTGAAACACTCAAAGGCAATTCTGAACTGAATTTTGATTTATTGAACGCGGAAAAAACTTCAAGTGAATATGTCATCAGTAGGCTTGCCGAAAAGAAAAAATTTATCGTGATTGATAGAGAAACCACACAGGAAAAATTGAAGGGTTTAAAAATTAGCGGCGTCATAGATCCGAATACTGCAAAAAAAATTGGCGAAATTTTAGGCGTTCGCTATATAATTTACGGCAATGTTACCGACGTTTCATTTGAAACAGATAAAGCACTTTTGAATTTGCACAAAGTTAAAGCACATTTGATAATTCGTATTATGGACGTTGAAACCGGAAAAATAATAATGGCGGCACGCGGCGCGGGGGATTCTGAAAGCGGTTTTATTGGCGATTCGGACGGAAATTTTATAGCTGTTGGCACGGTAAAAGTTAGCGAAGTCAGCGTGCATAACGCCCTTCAAAAGGCGGCGTTTCAAGCGGCAGATATTCTTACTGAAAGATTATTCGGCAAGAAAAAATAAAGTTTTATAAAACTAAAAAAGCGACGAGCCTTTAAAGCCCGCCGCTAATTTTTTTACAGAATCATTTTCCTTGTACAAAATTTTTTATCACTGAAAGTACTTCGTCATTTTCAATTCTGGTACCCATTGAAATTCGCAAGCAATTTTTTAAGCTGGGTGCGCCCGCCGAAAAATACCGCACGCCAATATTTATGTTGTCAAGATATTCCTGCAACTGCGCCGCCTTTTCGTAGCGTATCAAAATAAAATTCGTCTGTGAAGGAAATACTTCAAGCTCGCGCAGATTTTTTAATTGTTCAAAAATTCTTTGACGCTCGGCAACCGTCATTTGTATTCTCGGTACAAATTCATCGCGCATTTGGTAAACAATATCAGCCGCCGCTAAACTTAATGTATTCATATGATACGGCATAAAAGTTTTGTTAATCATTCGTGTAACGTCTTCCTGCGCGATCATATAACCTACACGCGCCGCCGCCATTCCATACGCCTTTGAAAAAGTCCGCGCTACAATCAGGTTGGGATATTTTTTTACAAGACTGAACGCCGAATGTCCGTAAAATTCCACGTACGCTTCATCAAGCAAAAGTGCGCAGTCAACATTTTTAACAATTTCTTCAATCTGCGCGACGGTTAAAGCGTTGCCGGTAGGATTATTGGGGTTGCAGATAACAGCTAAATCTGCGTTGACTTCACGAATTTTTTTTATGTAACTGTCAACGTCCAAATCAAATTTTTCGTCTAAATCGAACGGGAACGCTTGAGCCTCTGCCGCCCGCGCGTAAATCTTATACATTGAAAAGCTCGGTTGAGGATAGATAATTTTTCTGCCGTTGCCGCCGAATGCATGAAAGACTTTTTCTATAATTTCACTGGAGCCGCCGCCCAATAAAATTTGACTCTTCGACACCGAAAAATTTTTTGCAATTTGTTCAACAAGTAAATCATATTCTTCATTGGGATAACGATTGAAAGAAATATTCGCCAGCCGATTTAAAACGCGCTCTTCGACTAACGGCGGCAAACTCAAAGTACTTTCATTGGCGTTGACTTTAATTCTGTAGTCGCGTTCAACTCCATCATACGACGGCATTTCATTTAAATCTTTTCTGTAATTCAGCATAAAATTTCTCCCTTACTTTTTCTTTTTTAAATATGAATTAACTTTACTGCAAAAATCTTCGGCGGCGTGCCGGTAAGCGTCAACCGGTTTATCGTCAGTTTCAGAATAACTCTTTGAAATTATAACATTATTTTGCCGGTCTACAAGCCAAAAATTGGCGGCAATCCTCCAATAAAAACTCCAGCCTGCAAGATAATCATTAATATCTTGATCGTAGTAGCTTATAGTTTTTTCGTGTTCGTTGCCGTCCTTGTCCTTCCACTTTTCCTTTTCGGTACGAACTAATTTGTTGTAAACCGAATAGCTCGGATCGTGCCAAACAGGAATCAGTTCACAGCGCGTAACGTTACTTTTAATATAAAAATTTACCAACATTGAAGAAGCGTTTTTTGTAACACGGGCTTTTTTAATTTTTTTGATAGCTGAAATTTGAAGGGCGTAGTCCATAGCGTTACCAAAAAAAATATCGTCGCCGAATTTTCCCTCAACGTCAACCGGCGTAAAACTTACACGAATATCGCCTTTAGTTGTATTTTTTTCCTTGCGCGCGTCAACAAAACTTTTTTGAAAATCATCCACTAAGGTATGAAATTGGCTTTCTTCACTGATGTTGTAGCGGCGGTCTTGTTGCAGGGAAGTCATAATTTTTTCGGCTTGACTGTTGTAGCCGGTGAATTCAACTTGCATAATATGAAGATGTACCGGCGTTTCCGGTATGACGTGATGAACGGTGCGGCTTTTTTCGTCGTATTTTTTATAGCCGTCGGGACCGCCCGTTTCTTCAGTCCAAGTTTTTAATTCAACATTCCATTCACGGCGCGGCGAAATATCAGTTTGTATTCGGTTTTCTCTGAATTGCGGCACAATGTACATGTCAGCCATAGTTTTTTCTTCGACGGCGGCGGCGCGGGCTTGTTCACTTTCAAAAGGTTGTAAAAGTTCGCCATATAAACTTGTCATAATTTCGCCCTTTTCGTGAATTTCGTTTGCAAGCCGAATGAAATTTACCTTTTTGAGTTTTTTGGTTAATCTGTCGTCAACGTAAGAATTCAGCCGGAAATTTCTGGAGCCTTCCTTGCCAAGTTGATAATCGTAGGCGTTTTCCCAGTTGTTAGTCAAAGGGAACAAAACTATTTTGGCAAATTTATCAAAGCCGCAATTTTTATCGTACCAAAAAACTTCATAGGCAAAAACTTTCGACGCCGTAAAAAAAAAATATCCCGACAACCACCGCCATTGCTAAAATTTTTTTCAAGGATTTTCACCACCTTAAAAACCGGTCTTAATTTTTAACTTTTTGCCGCCGTTTAAAGTTGTAAGGATGCCCATTTTCCCGTACACGGCGTCACGAACAGCTTTACTTAAGGCGTTACGAACTTGCACGGCTGAAACTTCAGTTGTTCCAATGGTAATGAAATAATCTGCGTTATCTGCCGTCGAAATTGTTTGATTGGTGTTGTTATTTACGGTGTTATTATCTCCAATGATTATATTTGTTTGACGCGGGATAATCCAGTTTGAAAGGTTTCTGTAAGGGGTAAAAGAAATTTCGGCAGAAGTCGAGGAAGATTCGCCCGTCCCCATACCGACGCCTACAATTTTTAAAGTTTCCATATCGACGAAACGAACTGTAACATTTGCGGTTACTTTATGCTTTGAAATACCGGCTTTACTGCCCATTGCTCCGACTTTTGCGCCGCTGTCTTTAACTGTCATTCCGGTAAGTGCGCCGACCATTATATATTGAGCCGAAAGAAATTGTCCGAGTGCGGGGGCGGTTGAAGTATCGACAAGCCCTGAAAGATTCATTGAGTGCATACGCGCAACGGTTGCCATTTGTTCATAGTCTATTAAATCGAACCAATCGCTGGCGGAAAGTTGGTAAATTGCGTATTCTGACGCTGAAGAAAAATCATAGTCGCGCAGTCCTTGACTTGTTATCGCCTTATTAGCAAAGTTCATAACTGCAAGGCGCGGATGATCTTTGATACTTGCCGCCTCAACAAAATTTATAAAAATGACGCTGAAAATTAACGCCGTCAACAGAAAAATTTTTTTCATTGTGAACGCCTCCTCAAATTGAAATTTCAAGTACCGTACTTGAAAAGCCGCGCAGTTTCAAATTTAAATCGCCTTTGGCAACGGCTGACAGCGTGCGGTACAAATTTTGCGGCGAAAGTCCCGTGTCAACGTCAATAATGCATTTGCCGTCCTCGAATGAACGCATATAAACGCCGGTAACTCCTTGAGTTTGTCTCAAATATTCTTCAAGGTCTAAAATCTTTTCGCCGTCTCCAACCTGCGCGATAACTTTGACGCTTGAGAAAACTTTTGACGCTTCACGATTGAAAATTTTTCGTACTTCCTGCGCGGCGTTTGCAGCCAATTTAACAACGGCTTGATTATCCAATTCGCCGTTAGCCGAGCCGATATTGGAGCCGGTCGCGTGAAATTCGCCAATAATTTCATCAGTATCAGCTTTTTTAATTTTGCAGTCCATAACGGCTTCAGACTTCGATAAACCTGTTTCAACCTGCGTCATTTGCGGGTTAGAAATATCATTCCAATTTGGAATTGTAACGGCGCGCCCTTTGCCTACAGTCAAATTTCCAACAACAATATAATCTACATTCACCGGATTATCTACAACGTGAGTAAAGCCGCGTTTGGCAAGCTCTTCACGAATTGCGGCGGTACACATTGCGGTATAGCGTTTGAAAGTTTCGCCGCCGTCATCGCCGTAATGTTCAGTTACAACGGCAAGGCGCGGGTCTTTTAAAGTCATTACAACTTCAATATCTTTCATAAATTCGGAGCCGGGTTCGTTTGAAACGTCAACCTGCGCGACAACGGTAACGGTATCCTCTTTAGTTTTTTTGCTGATAACTTTGCAAGATTTAACATAGCCTTGAGTACGAGTGTTTACGGCGTCAAAAACCAATTCCATATCCTGCATTCTGGATTCAGATTGTAAGTAAGTACCGATGGCTTTTTCAACGGCGTTTCTTTTTGCGTCTTGAATTGCGGCGTCTTCAGTAATTCCCGTGCCTTGAACAGTTACAACTTCAGCATTTGCAACGGGTGCGAAAAGTGTAAAAACCGTAAACGCACCAATTAAAAATTTTTTCCATTTCATAATAAAAACCTCCTTACCAAAAAAGGCTACGCATTTGCTTAATTATAAACATTTGCGTAGCCTGAATCCAGATTTTTAATTAAAATTTTTACTTGACGAAAACTACAGCGCAGTTGTCAAGGAACATATCAGATTGATTGGCGATTAAAATTTTGTCTGAATCAGCAACTGAAACTACAGGGTTGCCTTTGATAATCCCTTCAGCTTTGACAGCTTTAACAACGAGCGGATGACTGCCGGCGCGCGCTCTGCTGACTGAATCGCTTGCATTGTGAGCATAGGACGCCATACCATTTTCAATAACTCTGTCAATGTCAAGATTTTGTGCGCCATAAATTGCTACATTGTTATTATTTTTGATAACGGGGGACATAACCGCTTCAAGCCCCAAGCCGGAGCAGTCTACAATCAAGCCGGTATATTTGCCGCCTGCAACGCCGCCAACAACTGTATTAACATCAACGTCAATCGTAATTGAAGGGTTTGTCGGTTGCGGGAAGGGAACTCTTTCTCTGCCTTGAAGGGGAATAAAAGCGGCTTCTGCAACTGATTGATTTTGCCCATAAAGCGGCATTTCGAGGGTAATTTCGCAAGTTCCATCGTCATAATATTTAGGCTCGTCAATTTCACTCATACCTTTGATAGTGGCACTCACGCGCGTTTTTACAATGTCATTTACAAGCATTAAATCTTGCATTGTACTTTCTGAATCAATTTGAACACCGGCGACGGCTTCAGCCAAATTGCGTTGGGCGTCCATTCTTGCGGCGCGTTTTGCCTGTGCTCTTTGAAGTCCCTTGTTTTTAATTTTGGTACTGCCGGTTGCCAAGCCGGTTGCACGGACAACGCCTTTTTCCCAGTCAACAGTGTTATTTGCCGGGTCTGCCAAAACTGTAGCTGTAAGCATCATTACTGCCATTGCCAATGCCATACAACTTTTGATAATTTTGTTGCTCATTTTTTTCCACTCCTTTGATTTTTTGCAGGACCATAAATCCTTTCAATTAAAACATCAACAGTTTGAAACGCCGCTTTTTGAAGAGCATTATGAACGCTGTCTTGAGTAACTTTGTTATTTCCGACTTCGACGGTTAAAACTTCGCCGCCTTGAACTTTCACAAATGAACTCTTCGATTTTCCCTCACCTTTTGCCGCAGAAATAATTTCGCCGGTCTCAACATTCATAATGCGGGCGATTATGTGCGACTTTACGGTACAAACAGTTACACCTCCAATCCCGACGCCTGCGTCAATTTCGCTGAGGGTTACGTCATTGACGTTGCCATAAATAATATAATCGACTCCAAGAATTTTACCGATTTTTTGTGCGGTATCGTGATGAATAAGACCGGTTGTATTTAAATTTTGTTCTGCAATTTGTGCTTCAAATAAATCTTTGTCCATAATATCCATTTTTTGACTTTCAAAGAGCCGCTGGAGAATATATTCATGCGCCGCTTTTCCGGCGTTCAAAATATTGATGTCGATTGTAACTGCGTAAGGGTGCGTTCCAAAATCCATTACGGCAACTTTTGCGCCTTCTTCGATTAAGGCGGCGTTTGCGCTTGAAGTCATTATAAAAAGTGCCGTAAATATTGCCGCAACGAGTTTCATAAAAATTTCCCCCTAAATACTGCGCTTGATTTTTTCGGCAATTTGAAGGGCGGCTTTTTCAAGTGCAACGTTCAAACTTTCCTCTGAAAATTCAAGTTGTCCGGAGCGAAAAATTTTACCGATTCTGTTGTAATGTGCCTTTGAAACGCCGTTACCTGTGAAAACTTTAACAAGTTTGCCGGTTTTTACGTCGTAAATCTGAACGCTTAAACTTGCGCGGATACCGTCGCCTTTGCCAATAATTTTATCGTCGGTTGTTCGACTCAAATTCATTAAGTAGCCTATCAAAATATATTCGCAGTCTTCAGCTGCCGCAAGTTCCGAAATTTCCGGCGTCATTTTGCCGAGCTGTGAAGTTACCATAATTTCATCAAGAATTGCCTTTGTTGTTTCGCCGGTAAGGTCGCGCAGATCTGCAACTGAAATTATTTCGTTCATAATCACGTCTGCCGCCGTATGAAACATTAAAACTTGTTCATCGCTAAGATTGGTTATTGTAACACGACTGACAAAATCTGCAACACCTATCACGGGTAAATCTTTAGCTTCTGCGCGAACGTTCAAAATTAACAGAATCGCCAAAATTAAGACTGCGCGAAATTTCATTTTAGTTCACCGCCTTTAGCCCGCGTTTCAAAATATTTTGTACAAGTTTACCGGCTTGATCTTGCAAAACGTAATTAACCATATCGCCGACAGTGTAATTATTGCCGTACTTGCCGATTAAAACATTGGTAGTTAAGCTTGTGCGTTTTTCTGAATTTTGCCCTTCAAAAACTTTGCCGGTTTTAACATTTATCAAATAATATTCCATTTCGACTTGAACACGTTTACCTTTTAAATCGCTTGAAGTTGGACTTGCGCCGAAAATTCCGCCGGTCTTACGCCAAACGTCAGCATCACGAACATTGCAGAAAAGCATATATTCAACGCCGTACTTTGCGCCGAGTTTGGAAACTTTTTCAGCAATTTCCGGCGTCAAATTGTAGGGCTTGCCTTCGAGTTTCAAGCGGGCGGCAGTTTTATTTTCGTCTTGATAATAAGCCTTGCCTAAAATTGAATCGCCGTACCGCGTCATTTTGACATTGGCAAGTTCGCGGCGATAAAGGCGGCTGTGCGCTATTGCGTCCATGTGAATTGTTGAAAAAATTTCGTCTTCATCTGACGGCTCGTCAATCAAAGTTATTCTGGATTCAACGCTGAAATTTTCCTGCAACTTTTCTCTGATAACGTCATAAAAATTCGCCATAAATTCCGGCTTGAGTTCAAATTGCCCGTAACTTGCAACTTCAGCAAGTAAAATTTTTGGACCGTTGCCGCTGTCGAAGGCGGATTCAGTTGAACTTGCCAAAAAAAATATCAGTGCGAAAATCGCCGCGTTTATCTTTGAAAAAAACTTTTTATTCATTTTAATAATCCTCTGTCATTCGCGTTTAAATTCGATTTAAGGCAGGTTAAAATTTTTTTAATAAAATGTACCCTTGACAGCTAAACTCTTCAGCTACGCCCCTTACAGCGCGTCTAGCGGCTCGTTCCTGCGCGACGTTCCATATTGTAAATTAAATTATCAACGAGTTTAACGGCGGCTTTGTCGAGTGCGTCAGAAACTAAATCGCCGTTAATTTCGTCCGCGCCGATTCTGATAATTCTCATTGGAGCCTTTGTCAAAGTAACTTTAGATTCTGCAACCGAACGCGCCGTAAGTACAACGCGGCTTGTTTCAACTTCAATCATTCTGCAGGAAAGGCGCGCAACAACCGTGTAACTGTTACTGCCGAAACCGAACGCCTCGCCTACGCGCTTTTTACTGCTTAAGCCGTCGATACTTCCAACCAAAAGATATTCCGCGCCTTCAAGATTGAAAGTTTGTACCATAGTTGCAGGGTTGCCCATTTGCATTTGAACCATTTGTTCATCAACAATTTCTTGCAAATATTCTCTGTCAAGTAAATCAAATTTGCCGGTATTGAAAAGTTCGTCGTAGATTATGCCGGTTACGTTAATTTGATCATCCCAATTTATATCCGGCGAAACGGCGGCTTTTTTTGTAAATGGTATGACAGCTGCGCGAGGATAATCATAAATACTTGCCGCGCAAATTTCGGGAAGTGCCGCAATTATTACCGCTACAACTGCAATAAAAAATTTTTTCAGAATCATTTTGCCGCCCTCCCATCATATTTATAGCCTGTGCGATTAGTAACTTTCATTGCAACTTTTTTAAACTTTTTTTCAAGTTCGGCAGCCGCCAAATTTGCGGCGTTTTTAATTGCGGTGCGCGCGGCTAAATCGTCATTCATACCGTTGCCTTTGCCGCTGACAGTGAAAGTTCCTACAATTTCGCCGTTGGTAAGTTTGATAATTTTTGCGGTAATATCTGCATTGCCAATTTGCATTGGGTGTTTGCTGTAACCGCCGTTTTTATAATTCGGAAGGACTAAATTTTGGGCGTTTGAATGAGTTTTTCCAAGTACAAGATAATCTGCGCCGTAACTGTCACCAATTCCTACAAGCCCTTTTTCGCCGTTGTAAATTCTTTCCAAAAGTACGGCGTTTTCAAGATTAGCAACTATATCGGCGTCGACAATGTGCGAAAATCCCAATTCCAAAAGTCTGTCGTTAATTGCACTTTCAGAAAGTTCATCGTGCGTACCGGCGGGCGCGTTATCTTGCAACATTATAACGGTAATGCGCGGGTCGTTCAATCTCATAATAGTTTCAAGGCGGCTCATTAAATTTGTATTCGCCTCTGATTCAACGTTCATTTTGGCGCGGACAAAGTAACTGCCGTCGGGTTGTCTGATTTCATCCAAAACTTTTACATTGTTTACAAAACCTTGAGAGGCGGCGTAAAGTTCGTCAAGTTGAACAACTGCATTTTCAACCAGTGTATTTGCGTCAATGTACGCGCCGACGACTTCTTCAACTGCCGCTTGTTCCGCCCTGTGAATAGCTTCATCGCGCGTTCTGCCGTAACCTTCAGCCGTTACTTCCTGCGCAAATGTTGTACTTGTCAACATTAAAATTAGAATTGCCGTCAATAAAAATTTTTTCACCGTCATTTCCTCCCAAAAAATTTTATTTTAATTCGTTATCTTTATTTTTTTAGTTTAGTATACAACGTATTTCTAAAAATATCATTAAAAATTTTTTAGAAAAATTTAAGATTGACTAAAATAAAAAAGCCCGCCGTTTCAGCGGGAAAAATTTTTGAAACGTCGCGCAGATTTATTTTTCGTCTGAATAAGTTAAAACGGGTTGCGAAAGTTCATCTGTCTTTGTATCTTGAATTTCTGTTACGGTAAATTTACTTTCAGTGATTGAATCTAAATTATTTTCGTCAGCAATGAAATTGTTATCTTCAAACAAATCTAAGGTGTTGTAACTTATTGCGGCGTTTTTGCTGTCGACAAGATTAACGGTTGAAGAATAATTTTTGAGAGTAATGGAGCCTGTACCAACTTTAATAACAGTATCGCCGTTTGAAGTAGTAACTGAAGTTACAGTGCCGCTTGTAATTTGGAGCGTGTCATTTTGGCTGAAGCCGGAAATAGTATCTCTGCCGTCGCCTTTTGCATATTGGTAAAGAGCCGCGCCGCTGTTATTCGTGATTGAATCGTTGCCCTTGCCGCCAATAACGGTTGCGCCGTCGCCGTCTTCAAGGTAAATTTTGTCGTGTCCCGTGCCGCCGTCGATTGTAACTTCAGAGCCGTAATTTGTAATTTTATCGTTGCCGCCGCGCGCGTAAAGTGTCAGCTTATCTGAATAATTTGAGTAAGTGTCCGCCTTTGCCGTACCTTCCCAAGTGCCGCTTAAAACCGTGCTTGTTAAAGTGCCGTCTGAATCCATAATGTTAATATTTTTACCAGCGGCGTCTTCAAGGGTGATTGAACCGCTGCCGACATTTACAATAACATTCATACCTTTTACGGTTGTATTTTTGACTTTGCCTTCAGTAATTTGAAGAGTATCATCTTCACCGAATCCTATAATCAAATCTTTACCGTCGCCCGTTGCATATTGGTACAAAATATTTTCGCCGTTGCTGTAAATTGTATCGTTGCCCTTGCCGCCGTTTATTGTGGCGTCATCGGCGAAATTGTCAATTTCATCATTACCGTTGCCGCCGGAAATTGAAGAATAATCTCCAATGTTGTAAATAATATCCTTGCCTTCGCCCGCGTCGATTGTTACAGTTTCAGCAAAGTTTTCAATTTCATCATTGCCTTTGCCGCCGTAAAGTGAAGAATTATTTCCGCTGTTGTAAATAAAATCGTTGCCTTCGCCGCCGTCGATTGTTGCATTTTCTGCCAGATTTTCAATCGTATCATTGCTGCCGAGTCCTTCAACCAAATAATCATCATCTTCATTAACGAAAGAATCCGCCTTTTTTGTCAAAGTATGAACGTACGGTACAAAGAAAGTTGTATCGTTACCTTTTTCATCGCGCAGATTTATTTCAGTACCGACAACGTCTTTCAAAGTTATGGAACCGCTGCCTACAGTCAAAATTAAATCGTTATCGCTTACAAGTGAACTCTTGATTGTGCCTTTTGTAATTTCGAGAGTATCATTTGAACTGAAACCGGAAATTGTATCTTTGCCGTCGCCGCTTGAATATTGGTACAAAATATTTTCGCCGGTGTTTGAAATTGAATCATTGCCCTTGCCGCCAATAATTGTAACAGAATCTCCGCTGTTTGTGATTGTATCGTTGCCTGCAAGCCCGTCAATTTCGTATGCATTGCCGGAATTTGTTAAAGTATCAGCCTTCGTTGTGCCCTGCAAAATTTTTGGAACAACAAGGGTTGAGGTCGTGCCGTCCGCGTTCAAAATATTTACAGTTGATCCGGCAGTCATATCTTTCAAAGTTATGGAGCCTGTACCTACAGTCAAAATTAAATCGCCGTCGCTTACAAGTGAACTCTTGATTGTGCCTTTTGTAATTTCAAGAGTATCATTTGAACTGAAACCGGAAATTGTATCTTTGCCGTCGCCCGTTGCATATTGGTACAAAATATTTTTGCCGGTGTTAGAAATTGAATCGTTGCCCTTGCCGCCAATAATTGTAACAGAATCTCCGCTGTTAGTGATTGAGTCATTGCCTGCAAGTGCGTCAATAGATATTTCGTCGGCGGAATTTGTCAACGTGTCAGCCTTTGAAGTTCCGGTTAAATTATCGCTGCCGCTGCCGCCGCTGTCTTGCGTGCCGTCAATCGTGAAAGCAATACTTGCACCGTCTTTAACTAAAATTGAACCGTCGCCTACAGTAATAATTAAATCACTGCTGCCGCTTTTGGCGGTTGTATATTCTGCGCCGGTAATTTGAAGCGTATCGTCTGAAGTTAAACCATAAACAGTATCTTTGCCGTCGCCGGAGGCGTATTGAATCAGATTATTTTTACTGTTGCTGTCAAGTGAAACTAAATCATCTCCTGCGCCCGCGTTTATTGTGTTGTAATGACCATAATAACTTTGCATTGAAGAATTAGTATAGCTATTATAAATAGTATCGTTGCCTGCGCCTGCGTCTATTGTTACTGAAGAACCCCCGTTGTTAATAAAATCATCACCTGCGCCCGCATCGATTTTAACACTGTCACCTGTGTTTTCAATATCATCATTTCCCGCGCCTGCGTTTATTGTTACTGAAGAACCATTCCAGTTGTAAATATAATCGTTGCCTGCGCCTGCGTCTATTGTTACTGAAGAACCACGCCAGCTGTCAATATAATCATCGCCTGCGCCCGCATTAATTGAAACACTGTTGCCGTCGTTGTAAATAATATCGTTGCCTGCAAGCGCGTCAATCGTTGCGCCCTCGACGGTATTTTCAATATGATCTGCGCCGCTTGTTCCCTTAATTAATTTTGAATCGCCACTGCCGCCGCTGTCTTGCGTGCCGTCAATCGTGAAAGCAATACTTGCACCGTCTTTAACCAAAATCGAACCGTCCCCTACAGTAATAATTAAATCACTGCTGCCGCTTTTGGCACTTGTATATTTTGCGCCGGTAATTTGAAGAGTATCATTTGAATTTAACCCGTAAACAGTATCGTTACCGTCGCCGGAATTATACTGAATCAGATTGTTATTTGATTCGTCTGTGGCAAGAGAAATTAAATCGTTGCCTGCGCCGCCGCTGATTGTGCCATCAGCATATATAGAATATATACCCCAATAATAACCATAATTGCGATTGTTGATAATCGTATCGGCACCTGCGCCGCCGCTGATTGAAATAACCATTCCGGTGCTATAAATACTGTCATTGTCATTGCCGCCGTCAATCGTTAGGTAATTGCCGTTATTGGTAATTGTATCGTTACCTGCGCCGCCGTTAATTGTTGTATTATTCCGATTTTCGGAGTTGTCATTGCTGCCGGTATTTTCGATATAGTCATTGCCGGCTCCCGCGTCAATAGAAACGTAATTGCCATAATATGATGACATAGACGAATTGTTATAACGATTGGTAATTGAATCATTACCGGCACCGCTGCTTATCGTAACATAACTTCCAACATTATAGATACTATCAGCAGACGAAGTACCTGATATTAAGGTATTAGAATTTCTGTTATTGTAGTCAGCCAAAACAATCATCCCCTTAAAACATTCAAAAAATTTTAACTTTGAAAATTCATAAAAATCTCTCAATATCTATGGAATAAAAAAGAAGCCTTTAAATATCTATCGACAAAAAAATTCCAATAATTAATATTTTAAGGTTAAAAATCTTTACTAAAAAAGCCCGCCAATTTTTGACGAGCTAAAAATTTTTTAAGTTTGAAAATTAATCGAAGTCTTTAAAATCTTCGCCGTAACCGTATTTTTCAATGACGTAATCTAAATCTTTATCGCCGCGACCGCTAAGATTTACCAAAATAGAGCCGTGATCCATTTCTTTTGCGCGGCGCATTGCATAAGCTAAGGCGTGCGAACTTTCAAGCGCGGGAATAATTCCTTCATAGCGGCTAAGTTTGAAGAAAGCATTGACTGCCTCTTTATCGCTTGCCACGTCGTATTTGACGCGCCCGCATTCTCTCAAAAAGGCGTGTTCAGGACCAACCGAAGGATAATCCAAGCCGCTTGCAATGGAATAAACCGGCGCAGGCTCGCCCTTATCGTCTTTCAGCATAACAGAATTAAAGCCGTGCATAACGCCTTCAGAGCCGTAAGTCATTGAAGCCGCGTTATCGCCTACATTTTCGCCGCGCCCCATTGGTTCAACGCCAACAATTTCAACGGGATCATTTACAAACGGCAAAAACATTCCAATAGAATTGGAGCCGCCGCCTACGCACGCCGTTACAACGTCCGGCAAATGTCCCATCATTTCTGTAAATTGTTCGCGCGCCTCGTAACCTACAACCATTTGAAAATCACGTACCATCATAGGGAAAGGGTGCGGTCCGACTGCCGAGCCGATACAATAAATTGTGTCTTTGTAATTTTCAAGATAATCTTCAAAGGCGGCGTCAACTGCTTCTTTCAAAGTTTTTTGCCCGCGTGTAACTGAAACAACCTCTGCGCCCAAAACTTTCATTCTTGCAACGTTGGGAGCTTGTTTTGCAATGTCAACTTCCCCCATGTAAATTGAACATTCCAAGCCGAAAAACGCCGCCGCCGTAGCAAGTGCCACGCCGTGTTGCCCTGCGCCCGTTTCAGCAATAATTCTTTTCTTGCCCATAAATTTTGCAAGCAAGCCTTCACCCATACAGTGATTCAGCTTGTGCGCGCCGGTATGATTCAAATCTTCACGCTTTAAATAAATTTGAGTTTTGCCGAGTTTGCGGCTAAGTCTTTCGCAATGATAAATTGGCGTAGGTCTGCCTTGAAATTCGCGGCGGATTCTGCGCAATTCGTTAATAAACTGCGAAGATTGACAGATTGTTAAATAAGCGTCATTAATTTCTTGCATTGCCGGTACAAGTTGCGGCGGCAAGTAAGCTCCGCCGTATTTTCCAAATTTCCCGTCTTTGTCGGGATAATTCCTAAGATATGTTGAATAATCCAATTTTTTATCACTCCTTAACGCCGCCTATTTCGACAAAAATATTTATTCCCCTGCAAAATATAACAAAATTATTCTAATTCGATACGCGGGAAAAGTTGTTCAGGCTTACCTACTTTGTGATTGACTTCAAGCGCGCCAAAAGTTTCAGCGTCTTCAAGTTTAATATCTTGTGAAACTTGCAACTGTTCAAGAATCCTGCGCGAGGTATTCGGCATAAACGGCGAAATTAAAACTGCAATGATTCTAAGCGATTCAGCAAGGTTGTAAAGCACGTTTGAAAGATTCTGTTTTTGAGTTTCATCCTTCGCAAGTTTCCAAGGGGCGGTCTCGTCAATGTATTTGTTACAGCGGCTGATAAATTTCCAGACAAGCTTAACGGCGTCCGAAATTTGCAGATTTTCCATCAAGGCGCGGTATTCTTTTGCAGTTTCGACCGCTTCACTTTTTAAGGAATTGTCAATTTCAGTACCGCCGGAACTTTCAAGCAAAACGCCCTTTTGAAATTTGTTAATCATATTCAGGGAGCGATGGAGCAAATTTCCCAAATCATTTGCCAAATCTGAATTGATACGTTGAATCAGCGCATCACGATTGAAATTGCCGTCAAGCCCTAAAGTTATTTCGCGCAGTAAAAAATATCTGATAGCGTCCGCGCCAAATTCATCAATCAGTAACATTGGATCTACAACATTACCTTTAGACTTTGACATTTTGCCGCCGTCGATAACAAGCCAGCCGTGCCCGTAAACTTTTTTTGGCAGTTCAATTCCCAACGCCATTAAAATACAACCCCAAATTATTGTGTGGAAACGCACAATTTCTTTACCGACCAAATGTAAATCTGCGGGCCAATACTTTTTAAATTTTTCGGCGTCGTCAAGAAAACCTATTGGCGTAAGATAATTTGTAAGCGCGTCAAACCAAACGTAAATAACATGCTTTTCGTCGTCGGGTACGGGAATACCCCAATTAAACGAAGTACGAGAAACGCATAAATCCTCAAGCCCCTGCTTTATAAAATTTATCATTTCATTTCGGCGGCTTTTCGGCTCCAAAAATTCGGGATTATCTTCAAGATATTTTAAAACCGCGTCGGCGTATTTTGACATTTTAAAAAAGTAAGCCTCTTCAGAAACTTTTTCAACGGGGCGATGACAATCCGGGCAACAACCGTTTTCGTCAAGTTGAATTTCCGTCCAGTAGGATTCGCAGGGCGTACAATATAAGCCGGTGTATTCGCCTTTGTAAATATCGCCGTTATCACGAATACGGCGGAAAACTTCCTGTACAACTTTATGATGGCGCGGCTCCGAAGTCCTAATAAAATCATCGTTTGAAATTTCCATTCGCCGCCAAAGTTCCTTAAAGCTTTCAACAATTTTATCGACGTATTCAAGCGGCGTTACGCCCTGACTTTCTGCCGTGCGTTGAATTTTTTGCCCGTGTTCGTCACTGCCCGTCAAGAAAAAAACTTCATAACCGGCAAGGCGTTTAAAACGGGCGATTGTATCAGCAATGGTCGTACAGTAGGCGTGCCCAATGTGCAATTTTGCGCTGGGATAATAAATTGGCGTTGTAATGTAGAATGTTTTTTTATCCATAAAATTTGCTCCTTTATTTAACTTGTAAGAGACTGAAAAAATTTTTTAAAATTCCCCTAGTCCCTAACCCTTAGTTCCTAGCCCCTATAATGCATTTGCAATTTCGGCGTTTTAATTTCAGTGGCAGCAGGTTGAGTTTTAGTTGGCGCGGCGGCGGGTTGAGTATTTGAAAATCTGTTGCTTGAGGAAGTGCCGCCGTGTTCAAGTTTTTCAGCCTCTTCAGCTTCAATAATTTCGGCGTAAACAGGGCGTTCGATAAATTTTTCAAGTTCAGCTTTAATACCTTGAGTTTCAATTAACTTTGTAACTTTTGTGCGGAATTTTTGGTCGAGAGTGCCGCGCCGAATCATTGCGGCGGTGTCTTTGCCGTTTTCAATCAAAGTATAAACCGAGCCGCCAAAAAGTTTGCTTACAACAAAATTTGCCTCCATTTCTGTAAGTCCCAATTTTTTTGCACTCTTTAACATACCTTGAATTGTCACATACGAAACATAAGTATTCGCCGTCAAGTAGTCTGCAATTTTTTCAAGTTCAGCTTCATTTTCGACGTTGATAACATCGCCGCAATCTTTCAAAATAATTTCGGCTACACTTTGCGCGCTGATTGAGGCGTTTTTACTTACAACGTACGCGCCGAGCCCTTGCCCTGAAATTATTGACGGCGTAATAAACAGGCGGATAATTTCATTGTTTGGAAAAGTTTCTTCAAGCTTTTTTAAATTTAAATCTGAAACGGCGGAAACAATCAAAGTTTCAGGATTAACTTTTTCTGCCAAACGCTGGAGCATTTTTTCAGCTTCAGTAATTTCAAAAGTTAAAAATAAAAGTGCGGAATTTCCTACAAAGTCATCAATATTTTTGACAAAGTGAACGCCGTATTTGTTTGCAATGCGCCTGCCGACGTTTTCATTAAAATTGCCGAAATAGTAGCCGTCCGCCGCCGCGTTCAACGTCAAGCCGCGAATTATAACTTCAGTAAAAAATTCATCGCCTCCAACAATTCCTTTAACCATAATAAAAACTCCTCTACAAATTATTTTCAAAGTCAAGCACGGCGTTATAAACTGCGCGCCGACTCAAATTAAATTTTTGTGCAACTTCACGAATGGCGGCTTTTTTGTCGGTGCCGCCTTCGATTAATTTTATGTAAACGTCAAGAAAATTTTCTTCGACGGGATTTTCAATTTTGGTACAGCCTTCAACAATAATTACAAATTCGCCGCGCGGCGCGTCAAGATTTTCAGCAAGTGAAATTAAATCTGCGCGACGGAATTCTTCATGAATTTTTGTAAGTTCACGGGCGATAACGGCTTTTCTGTTGCCAAAAACTTCAAGCATTTCTTCAAGAATCTTTTTGATACGGTGCGGAGCTTCATAAAAAATCAAAGTTTCAGCGTGCGTCGAAAGTTCAGTTAAAATTTCTTTGCGATTTTTCGTTGACTTCGGCAAAAATCCTGCAAAGGTAAATTTAGTAGTGTCAAGTGCGGAACAAATTAACGCGGAAAGTGCGGCGTTTGCACCGGGAATTGGGCAAACTTGAATATTTTTTTCAACGGCGGCTTTAACCAAATTTGCGCCGGGGTCTGAAATAGCGGGAAGTCCGGCGTCTGAAACGCAAGCAATATTTTTTCCATCCAGCAAAAGTTCAATAATTTTTGCGGCGTCGGTGTATTCGTCGTAGCGAATTAACGGCGTGTGTATTTCAAAGTGCGCCAAAAGTTTTCGAGTATGGCGCGTATCTTCAGCGGCGATTATGTCAACCTCGCGCAGTATTCGCACGGCTCGAAAAGTTATATCTTCCAAATTGCCAATAGGCGTTGCAACCAAATATAAAATCCCGCTCATATTTCATCACTTTCAAGAATTTTTTCAATTTGCGTTTTTAATTCCGGAAAATCTTTTGTAACAGTTTCATAAACATCAAGCATATTCAAAGTTTCATATTTATGAGCAACAATATCTCTAAACTTCGCCGCTTTACTGAATGCAACTTGCGGGTAATTTTCTCTAAATTCCATTGTTAAATGTTTTGTGAGTTCGCCAATATTTATAGCCGTCATTCCTGTTGCGCGTTTAAGCAATTCATTTTGTAAAAAATTTTCTTCCGAAACACCATCTACAAAATTTAAAATAATACTAATTTCAGAAACAATTTTTTGTAATGCTATTTTTTCTCTACGCTGCATAAATTTCAAGCTCCTTGTCAATTTCAATCATCCAACTATCTTGTTTTGGTCCGTGAATTACATCAACACCAACGCCAAAAATTTCTTCTAAATCAATCATTAAACCTGCCAAAGTAAAAAGTGTAACAACTTTATTTTCAGCAAATTCTACAATTAAATCAACATCGCTATCTTCCCTTGCAGTACCATTGGCGCGCGAGCCAAAAAGCGTAACCTTTTTTAAATTGTATTGCGGGGCAATTTTTGCAACAGTCTTTTTAATTTCGTCAATCGTCAACATTTTTTATTCCTCCGATTCAAGAATTTTTTCAATTTGCGCTTTTAATTCAGGAAAATCTTTTTTAACAATAACATATACCAAATTCATATCTAGAGTTTCGTACTTGTGAGCGGCAATATCTCTAAGTCCGGCAATATTTTTCCATTTGACTTGAGGATTTTTTTCTCTGAACTCCATTGTTAAATTTTTTACAAGTTCACCAATGTTTATAGCTGTCATTGCAACTGCATATTTCATCATTTCATTATTCAAAAATTCTTCAAGTCTTGTATCGCCTAAAAAAATAAGCCCCTTATCAATTTCTGAAATAATTTTTTTTAATATGGTTTTGTCCTTAAGCCGCATAAATATCAACTTCCTTTTCAATTTCCAAAATACTTCCTTTAATCCCTCCGCGACTTATAACATCAACACCTAAATTCCAAATTTCTTCAAGTTTATATTTTAAATCGATTAAGTCAAGTAAAGAACTTCCCTTAGGAAAATCAACAATTAAATCAACATCGCTGTCTTCCCTTGCAGTACCATTGGCGCGCGAGCCAAAAAGCGTAACCTTTTTTAAATTGTATTGCGGGGCAATTTTTGCAACCGTCTTTTTTATTTCGTCAATCGTCAACATTTTTATTCCTCCAAGCCGTAAATTTTTTTTATATCTGAAGTATACGAGTTGTCATTTTCATGAACAACAAGCGGCGGTAAAATTTGCAAACTGCCGGAATTTGCGCCTACAATCGCCTCAATCATAATTAAATTTGCGTTGCGCCCAAATTTCGGCTGAATAATTTGCAGGCGTTTCATTTCCAGTTGGTGGCGGTGAAGTGTATCAACAATTTCACAAAGTCTTGACGCCAAATGAATCATACAAAAAACGCCGTGAAATTTCAAAACAAATCTTGCGGCAGTAACAACATCTTCAAGCGTGGCGGTAAATTCATGACGCGCGCGCGCCACGCCATGCAGTTTATTTGAATCACCGTCTTTTACCGGCACATACGGCGGATTGGCTATAACCAAATCAAAACTTTCTGCGCGGAAAATTTCTCTGTGTTGGCGATAATCGCCTTCAAGCACTGTAATTTTTTCAGTCAAATTATTCAGCTCAACATTGCGTCGCGCAGTTTCAGCCATTCTTGAATTTAATTCTATCGCTACAATTTTTTGAACTTCATCAGCGATTAACAGCGGAATTACGCCTGTACCCGTCCCCAAGTCTAAAACTTTGTAACGGCGTTTGAAAATTGGAAAGTGCGCAATTAACACTGAATCCATTGAAAAGCAAAATTCGTTTTCATTTTGGATAATTTTTCTGCCGGACTTCATCAAGTCATCGAGCCTTTCGCCCGCTTGTAATTTTACACTCATAAAAATTCCCTAATCCTTAGCCCCTAGCCCTTAGCCCCTAATCTATTTTTTGCGCCCTTTAGAATTTGGATTTTTGCGCTGATTAAATTTTTTATTAACTTTATCGTTGCGGCGGTTGTCAAACAAGTTGGTTGCATGAGAATCATCATTGCGGCTGAAATTTTTCTTGCGCTCGGGATTTTTTTGGCGTTCAGTTTTAGGCGCGGTTTTTGGCGCAGGCGAAGGCGGCGGCTCAAATTCTGTTTCAACGTCTTCAATCGTATCTTCAGCAATTTGTGAAACTGAATCGCCGTTATCAAGCGGCAACAAAGTTTCCCAATTTGTAACAACAGTATCTTTGCCGTTGTCAAGTAAAATTGTGGCAAGCCTGCGAACTTCATTTATTGAAACAATTTTACCGGTTCTGCCGTTTTCCAAAATAACCTTTTCGCCCTGTTTCGGCTCATAATTTTTCGCCTGTTCAATATAATTTTCGTGGTAATAATCACTTTCATATTTCAAACAACAAAGTAAACGCCCGCAAATTCCGGAAATTTTTGTAGGATTAAGCGATAAATTTTGTTCCTTAGCCATACGAATTGAGACCGGCGCAAAATCGCCCAAAAAAGTTGCACAGCAAAGCGCGCGCCCGCAACAACCGACGCCGCCCAAAAGTTTTGCTTCGTCACGAACTCCAACTTGTCTAAGTTCAATTCTTGTATGGAAAATATACGCCAAATCCCGTACCAACGCGCGGAAGTCTACGCGCCCTTCTGCCGTGAAGTAAAAAATAATTTTGCTTAAGTCGAAAGTGTAGTTGACGTTTATTAAATTCATTGGCAGTTCGTGTTCAGCAATTTTTTCAAGGCAAATATCGAACGCCTTTTTTTCCTTGATTTTATTTTCTTCGACGCGCTCTAAATCGTCGGGCGTAGCTTTACGTGAAATTTTGTGCGGCGGCTGAACATTTGGGCAGTCGGGATTTTCGGCAGTTGGAATTTCACGCACGCCTATTACAACGTCGCCGCATTCAAGTCCTCGCGCAGTTTCCACAATTACACAATCGCCACTTTGAATATCTTCCTCGCCCGGATCAAAAAAATGTATCTTACCGGCTTTTTTAAACCGTACACCAATAATTTTTTGCAATTTAATTTCATCCTTCCAATAAAATAAACCTCAACGATTATAACAGATTTTTTTTTATTTAGCAGGATTTTTTTTGGCAACGGCAAAGTTATAATAAATATTTGGGAGGCGATAGAATGAATATTGATATTGCAGATACAATGGTTCGCACGGCAATAGACTCAATGAAAAATGCTTATTCTTTGTACGACGGGATAATTGCGGGGGCTTGCGCGTTGGCGGCAGACGGTACACTTTACAGCGGTTGCACGATTGACCACCCAATCCCCGAATACAGTTTATCAGCTGAACTTGTGGCAATGGCGCGCGCAATTTCTGACGGCAAACGTGAATTTGATGCTATTGCTATTGTTGCCGACATTGAAGGGCTTTATTCGCCGAACGAAGAAACTTTTGAATTTTTGCAGCAGTTTGAAATTGGCGAAATTATTTTGGCGGACTTGGAAGGTAATATGAAATTTTTACAATTTGAAGAACTTGTCCCCTACAAAAAACGCAGTCGCAGTTAATATTTTATTTTGTTGCAAAAAAAAGCCGCTCTTTTGGGGAGCGGTTTTTTTTAGTAAAAAACTTCATATAAGTATAAACCGTGAGCGGGCGCAGTTGCAGGGAATAATTTTCGGTTGCCGCTGTCAAAAATTTGTTGGAACTTTTCAAGCGTCAACCTTTGCCGTCCGACTTCGACAACCGCCGCTACAATGTTTCGCGCCATATGGTACAAAAAGCCGCTGGCGTGAATTTTTATTGTTAAAATTTCTTTAGATTCAAAAAAAAGTTCAGCCGCGTAAATCGTACGAACGGGATTCATATTTGTTGAACTTGCCGCCTTAAACGCCGAAAAATCGTGCGTACCTTCGATAATTTTTAACGCCGCCTGCATTTTTTCAATGTCGAGCGGAAATTTAATATGCCACGAAAAATTTTTCAGAAACGGATTTAAAATTTTGCCGCGCTGAATTTTATAAATGTAAGTTTTGCTTTTTGCACTGTGCAACGCGCTAAAATCTTTTGGAACTTCCCACGCCTCACGAACGACAATATCAGGCGGCAGTGCGCCGCTTGCCGCGTAGGGAATTTTTTCAACTTCTATTCGCCCGTCGGTAAAAAAATTTACAATCTGTCCAATGGCGTGAACGCCCGCATCAGTCCTGCCGGAGCCAATCATTTCAATCTTTTCGCCGAAAATTTTTGCAAGGCGTTCTTCCAAAATATTTTGTACGGCAACTGAAGGCGGATTCTGCCTTTGAAAACCGTTGTAATTCGTGCCGTCGTAAGAAATTTTTAAGGCGATATTTCTTTTCCTAAAATTTAATTTCATAACTTAAAAACCACGTAGCCGCGCAAATTAAAATTACAAAAACTACAGCTAAAAAATCTGCGCGACCAAATTTTAATTGTTTCATATGAGTTCGCCCTTCGCCGCCTCTGTAACAGCGTGCCTCCATTGCCATTGCCAATTCATCTGCCCGCCGAAAACTCGACAAGAAAAGCGGTACTAAAATTGGCACGAAATTTTTAAGCCGCTGTAAAATATTTCCTGTTTCAAAATCTGCGCCGCGTGATTTTTGCGCCTTAATTATTTTGTCAGTTTCTTCAATCAGCGTTGGAATAAATCGCAAGGCTATTGTCATCATCATTGCCAATTCGTGAGCCGGTACTCCAACTTTAGACAGCGGCGACAATAATTTTTCCATTGCGTCAGTTAATTTTATTGGCGAAGTTGTGAACGTCAACAAACTTGACAAGACTATTAAAAGTATCAGCCGCAACGACAGCAACACGCCGAATTTTATTCCTTCGTCCGTAACTTTGAAAATCCAAAATTCAGCCAAAATTTTTCCGTCGTGGCTTACAAAGTGAATCGCCATTGTAAATAAAATTATCCACATTAACGGCTTCAAAGATTTTAAAACTGTCAACGGCGGTACTTGCGAAACTAAAATTAAAAATATCGTCGCACAGGTTAAAAAAGCATACGCCGCCGCGCCGTCCGCCACGAAAATTAAAATCATCAGTGCGAACAGCAAAATTATTTTTGTGCGCGGGTCAATTATGTGTAAAATTGAATTGCCGGGAAAAAATTGCCCTAAAGTTATATCCTGTAACATTTTTATTTGCGGGCGTTTTTGGCAAGGCGACCGCGTGTATTTTTATCGAGAATTGCTTTTCTCAATCGAATTGAAGACGGCGTAACTTCAACAAGTTCATCGTCGTTAATATATTCCAACGCCTGCTCCAAACTCATAAAGCGCGGCGGCACAAGTCTGATTGCCTCATCAGACGAAGACGAACGCATATTTGTAACGTGTTTCTGCTTGCAGGGGTTAATGTCAATATCCATTTCACGGGAATTTTCACCAACAATCATACCTTCATAAACTTGTTGGTTAGGCTCAATGAACATAACGCCTCTATCTTGCAAATTGTAAATCCCGTAGCCGGTAGTTGTACCCTGTTCAAACGCAACCAAACTGCCGCGATTGCGTCCGGGAATATCGCCCTTGTACGGTTCGTAGCTGTGAAAAACGTGATTCATTATCCCGTTGCCGCGCGTACTTGTCAAAAGTTCGGAGCGAAAACCTATCAGCCCGCGCGCAGGTATTAAAAAATTAATTCTCATATAGCCCGCAATTTCTGTCATATCAACCATTTCAGCTTTGCGGCGTCCCAAACTTTCCATTGCAGTACCCATATATTCTTGCGGTACTTCAACGGTTAAATTTTCGATAGGCTCATATTTTTTGCCGTCAATCATTTTGTAAACAACTTCCGGCTTGCCAATTTGCATTTCGTAACCTTCACGGCGCATTGTTTCAATTAAAATGGAAAGGTGCAATTCGCCGCGCCCGCTAACTTTGAAAACATCTGCAGAATCAGTTTCTTCAACGCGCAAGGCAACGTTAGTTTGCGCCTCCTTGAAAAGTCTGTCACGAATATGGCGGCTTGTTACAAATTGCCCTTCCTTACCGGCAAAAGGACTTGTATTAACGCCGAAAGTCATACTCAAAGTCGGCTCGTCAACACGAATACCCGGCAACGCTTCAGGGTTTTCAAAATCTGCAATAGTATCACCGATTGAACCTTCAGTTAAACCTGTCAACGCCACAATTTCGCCCATTTCAGCTTCAGCAGTTTCAACGCGATTCAAGCCGTCGTAGGTGTAAACTTTACCGATTTTTGCCTTTTTAATTTCGCCGTTGCTCATTAACGCTACAATTTCGCCGGAATGAATTTTGCCGCGCTGAACTCTGCCAATAGCTATTTTTCCAACATAATCATCAGCCTCAAGCGTAGTTATGACCATTTGTAACGGTTTATCAAAATCGCCTTCAGGCGCGGGAATTTCTTTTATAATTGTGTCAAGGAGCGGCTTTAAGTCTTTGCCTTCGTCGTGGATATTTTTTTTGGCGATACCCGCCTTAGCCGCCGTGTAAACTGTTTCAAAGTCTAATTGTTCATCGTCCGCGTCAAGTTCCATAAAAAGTTCCAAAACTTCATCTGCAACTTCTTCAATTCTTGCGTCGGGACGGTCGATTTTATTTATAACTACGATTGGTTTTAATTTATTTTCCAACGCCTTGCGAAGTACAAATTTTGTTTGCGGCATAACACCTTCAGCCGAATCAACCAACAATAAAACGCCGTCCGCCATTCGCAAAACGCGCTCGACTTCGCCGCCGAAATCTGCGTGTCCGGGCGTATCAATCAAATTTATTTTAAAGCCGTTGTAAGAAATGGCTGTATTCTTCGATAAAATTGTAATTCCGCGTTCGCGTTCAAGGTCGCCGCTGTCCATGACGCGCTCTACAACTTGTTCATTGTCTCTGAAAATATGACTTTGTTTCAGCATTGCGTCAACAAGTGTAGTTTTGCCGTGATCTACGTGGGCGATTATTGCAATATTTCTAAGCTTTTCATTTTTACTCATTCAACATTTCCTTTCTGCATTCCCCAAAATTAGCGCAAAGATTTTATCAGCTTAAATTTTGAATGTCAATTTTTCAAGCCGCTTTAAACCGGATTTTTCTAATGAAAATTTAACGTTTCGATAGACTTTAAATTATAGACACTGCAAAAAAAATGTTGTAAACTTTTTTGAAAGGCGGTGATATTATGCGCAAAATTATTTTTACGGCAATTTTTATTTTTACTTTGCTGATTCAAAATTTAGCCGGTGCGGTTGACTATAACAGCATAGATTGGGGCAACGCGCCGCGTATTGGAGACAAGCAGACCTTCATAAATTATATTCAAAACTGCGAAAATAATTGTGTAACAAGAATCCCCGTAGTTTTTACGAACGGCTTGTTTGTCAACGTTGAGGAATGTTTAAAAATTACCAAAAATTCACAGTACGTCAATATTACGTGGTGGAATGACAGCAGCGGTCGCCCGCGTGAAGCGTTGTATGAACTTAGCATTTATCCCGGCGCAAGAGTTGCCTATGCTTACCTAACCGGCGATAACTCGATACTTTCCGGCGAAGAATGGCAACTTTATAACGTTGCAGTTAGAATTGTCAACGAGGCTAATCAAAAACCTACAACTTTACTCAAGGAGCATTACATTCACGAAAAAATAACCGAAATGGTCACTTACTACAACACCCAGATAAATTCAAAGACGCCGCGTCATTGTAATGCTATTGGCGCGTTGATTGACGGCAGGGCGAATTGTCAAGGTTACGCGGATTCATTTTATATGTTGGGAAAAATGCTCGGCTTGAATGTTGGCAAAATGTCCGGCAGAGCAAATAATGAGTCGCACGTCTGGAACACGATAACTTTTGGCGACGGCAGAATTTACGCAGTTGACGTGACATGGGATGACGCCTCTTTTACTTTTGCAGACAGCGGCGAATACAACAACTACATTTACTTTAACGCGCCGCTTGAAATTATGCAAACAACGCACAGCTGGGAAGCGGCTTACAATCCTACGCTTTATCCGCAAATTGACGGCAGATATTTTTATTACACTAAAGAATTTGATGATACCGGCGGCAGATTTTTTGCTTTTCATTCAAGCACGGCTGAAAACGCGCTCGGCTACATTGCCCAAAGAATTGCAAGGGACGGCTGGCGGCTATCTTGGGGAATGGCTCCCTATGATTCAAGATATGCTGACGTAAAATTTGCCTTAAATCGTCTTGTCAAAGAAATTTTGCCGAATCGTTATCATTGGTACGGCTCTGTTAAAATGAATGTTGCAACGCGCGGAAATTGGATTTATTATACTGTTGATGCAAAGAAAAATAATTAAGGTCTAAGGGCTAGGGACTAAGGATTAGGGATTAATGAAGGGAATTTATTTTGAGTGAAAAAAATTATTGTACAGGAAATTTTTGAACCAAGTCGAAAAAGCAAAACAATCAGACATTCAAAATATATTTAATTTTAATAAATGGAAGGTTGAAAAATTATGAGTGAATGGGATTTTACATGGGGATTAAAAGGTGATGCACTTATTGAAGCTCAAGCTACCGGAGCTACGGCATGGGATTGGGAATGGTTAGCGAAACAGGAACAATTAAAGCAAAAATCTAAAAAGAAATCAAAACGTAAAAATAAAAAATTCAAGACTAATCCCAATAAATCAAATGGAGACGATTAATTTTGGAAGAAAAAGAAAAGCCCGTCGCGCAGGACGACACTAAAAAAATTGTTGAAACTACAACTATTGCCGACGTTTATCGCGCAGATAAACAACTTTCAGGAATTGTAAAAAAAACGCGCTTGATTCAAAGTGATTTTTTTTCTGAACAAAGCGGCAATGAAATTTATATTAAGCCGGAAAATATGCAACATACCGGCGCGTTCAAACTGCGCGGCGCGTACAACAAAATTTCACAACTTACCAACGAAGAAAAAGCAAAGGGCGTTATAACTTCCTCTGCAGGCAATCACGCGCAGGGCGTAGCATTTGCCGCCCAAAAACTCGGCGTTAAAGCTGTAATTTGTATGCCGGCGACAACTCCAATTTTGAAAGTCGAGGCAACTAAGGCTTACGGCGCGGAAGTTGTATTGCGCGGTGACAGTTTCGACGACGCCTATTTATACAGTTTGGAACTTCAGAAAAAGCACGGTTATATTTATGTTCATCCGTTCAACGATAGGGAAGTTTTACTTGGACAGGGGACAACCGCGCTTGAAATTATTAACGAACTCAAAGACGTTGACGCAATTTTGGTACCCATTGGCGGCGGCGGATTTGCCAGCGGCGTTGCACTTGCAACAAAAGTTGTTAGCCCGCACGTAAAAGTTATTGGCGTCGAGCCGGAAAATGCCGCGTGTATGAAAGCCGCACTTGACGCCGGAAAAATTGTAACTTTGAAAAGTGCTGATACGGTTGCCGATGGTTGCGCCGTAAAAACTGCCGGTACTTTAACTTTTGAGTTTTGCAAAAAATATCTGGACGAAATTATAACCGTCAACGAAATGGAAATTATGAGCGCGCTTTTAAGTTTGATTGAAAAGCATAAACTCATTGCTGAAGGCGCGGGCGTTTTATCGTTGGCGGCGTTGAACAAATTAAATTTCAAAAATAAAAAAGTCGTGGCGATTGTAAGCGGCGGCAACATTGATATTTCGACACTTTCCGGCTTGATTGACAAGGCTTTAATTGCGCGTGGCAGAATTTTTTCTTTCAACGTGCAACTTCCGGATAAGCCCGGCGAACTTTTAAACATTGCAAAAATTTTGGCGGACGAAAATGCAAACGTTGTAAAACTTGATCACAATCAAGCGTTGGTTACAAACAGTTTCAAAAAAGTTTTACTCGGAGTAACTGTTGAAACTCACAACCTAGAACATATCGACAGAATTATTAAAGCCCTCAACAAACACGGTTACGAAATTGAAAAAATTGATTTACTAAGATAAAAAACTGCGCGAGCCTTTCAAATTTTCTAAAGGGTTCACGCTTTTTTTGTTCGTCCGAAAAATTGACCAAAAAAACAATTACAATAATGAAATATTGTGGATGTTTTTGACAGTGTAAAATATGAAACTGTTAAAAAAATCGCTCGTCAAAAAGAAATTCCTCAAATCCCATAATAAATATTCTTAAAGTGCTTACTGATAATCAGCCTTAACAAAACGGCAATTTAAATCCTGTTTTGAGTATCGACAAAAAAATTTGACAGCTGTATTTGAAGAAATTGCAGCAATAAGAACAGGTCAGTAAATATAAATCTCAAAGAAAATCTGTTGCCGAATACGTTCAAAATCTTATGGCTAAAAACGGAGACAGTAAAGATTTAGCGCGTATTTTGGAAATTATGGAAATAAAAGCCGTTTTTCCTTCAGAAATTGACGAAGAAAAAACCCCTCAATATTTTACAATTTTGAAGACAGATTTACCCGATAACGCTTGTATAAGTCCCTGTATAATTTTCGGTGAAGAAATATTAGTTCACGGCGAACTTATACAGTATGCGGAAAAATCCCCAACAAAAATTTAATCAGAGCAATTTATTTGATTTACGTATGCCGGATACAGATGACGCCGACAAAGCAATACCTACCGGTTACGGCAAAAGAAATAACGGCATTACTTTTGATAATTCGATAGCATCAGAGCCGGAGGGAATAACGGAAATTCGGACATATTTTAAGCGCAAGCCAAAAGATTTGTTGGGGGCTATAACTACAGCCCGTTATTTTGAATTGGAAAAAATTTTTTCAACCGGCGAATGGCCCGATTCTTCAGTTTGCCCGGAAGTGTATACTGACGAATTTAATAATTTTAAAAATTCTGTTCAAGAATTTACCAACGCTATATTTTCTGACGAAAAATTTGTAGAATCTGTACGAGAAAATTCGGCAGATCGTGATAAAATTGTTGCTTGTGTAGGACACCCCACGAAATGGGATAAATTAGACGCTTTAATTTACAAGACGATTTTAAAAGACAGTATTTTGGGCAAAACAACTTATCATGACAAGCTGTTTTCTTTTATTTTGGCGGCAGAATCCCGCGCTGCCTATTTATTTCTGCGAGATAAAGGAACAGTAAAAGATAATCCGCAAGGGACATGTTCATTGCTTATTGATGTCGGCTCTTCGACAATCGACGTTACGGCGGCTATTCAAAATTCCAGAAATTATTCTTACAATGACGGCAATAATTATCTTGGAGTACGCATCATTGACTTTATGATTCGGGATTGGTATTTTGAGCAACTCAAAAATCATGAAAAACGTTCCTGTTAATCCTGCTATGGGACCTATTGCATTGAATCCGCTTAATGGAGTCGTAGATATTGCCGCTGTTATTGCCGGTATAATTGGCAGAATTATAGCAGTTACTCTTATTCCTAAAATTTTAGGTTTCATCCTTACCATTGTTGCTTCAATTTCCACAACTGTTGCAGGTTTGTTATTTACTGCCTTAGCCGCCATACCTGGATCCGGCTGGTTTGTTATAGCTCTTGTTGTTTTAGTTGATTTCGGAAAAATAGTATCTGAAGGTGTCGAGAGTTTTAGAGATGACTTTAATGAAAAAGTTGAGAACTACAATATCCCTGTAATTGTTGATCCGCCTCTATTCCCTGCAATAAGACCGCGTGAAACATTAACAGATGACGAAGTAAGATCAAAAATCAAAGAAGAAAACATCGCCGGTGAAGTCAAAAAAGCCGTTAATTTTATATTCTACTAAAAAACCGCTTGCGAAATTGCAGGCGGTTTAATTTTTTTGCCGGAAAAATTTTATTCGTCTTTGCTTACGAGAGTTAATTTGCCGGAGCGCGGGTGGAAAAGTAAGCCGTGAACTTTAACATCTTTTGGAATTAGCGGATCTTCTTTCAAAAGTTTAACAACGTCTTTAACGTTTTGCTCGGGGTCTTTGAAGCCGTCCGCCCATTCTTTTAATTCTTTTTCAATCATTTTAATTGCGTCGGGCGAAACTCCGCGTTCCAACATTGCCTTTGTTAAACTTTCTGAAGTGGTTTTTTGCATACCGCATTCTTCATGACCTACAACCGCAATTTCCATAACGCCGAGCTCATAAATCGCAACCATTAAACTTTTAACAGCCGTATCAAAATAACCTGTAACGCAATTTCCAACGGTTTTAATAACTTTTGCATCGCCGCGTTTAATTCCCATTGCCGGCTCAAGAAATAAAGTTGTGCGCGTATCCATACAGGCTAAAATTGCAAGTTTCTTTTTGGGAATTTTGCTGTCGTGGTGATCTTCGTGTTCATACGCTTTATATTCTTCAGGCAGATTCGCGCAGAACTTTTCATTTGTTGCCAAAATATCGTCAATCAGTGCCATAAAAAATCTCCTTTCAGTCGATTTTTAGGGATTAGGGGCTAGGGAATAGGGATTAGTACATTTGCCGATAATCGATAAAAACTTTAAATATTTTACTGCAAAATTTTAAAATTGCAAGAAATTTATTCAACGCCCCTGAAGTAATGCCCGCGTGTAAAATTTTCAATTTCTGCACCGCCGAATTTATAAGCGTGTACAACCTGCGCGAGTTCGTCAACAGTTAAAAATCTGCCGTCAATTCGTATTCTTGCCGCGCCGTCAAATTCGTTGCGATTGTCAATCATCGACAAAACTTTTGAATTTAAAATGTGCATTCGGCAAAATTGGTCTGTAACTACAGGAAACAAAATATTTTTTCTGTCGCGCAGGAAATAATTATTTTTGCGGCAAACGTGCGGGCAATTATCGACGTTGCCTAAAAAACTTCCAATCGCACAATAAGCCGAAATCATAAGCTCGGCGCGCCCGTGTACAATGCATTCAACCGGCAAGCAAGATTTTTTAATTAAAGATTTAACCTGCGCGAGCGTCAATTCCGGCGAAAGTGTCACGCCCTCAACGCCCAAACTTTTTAGAAAATTAATCGTTTCAGAATTAAAAACTATCAGCGAAAAATCAGTACGAACCGGCGCGGCTGAAATTTTTTTTACAAGTTGGAGCGTGCCGATATTTTGAATGTACACCGCGTCAAAATTTGCCGCCGTCAAAATTTTTTCCAATTCAGGAATTTCAGCTTGTCGAACAAGGCGCGGCGTTGCAAGATAAAATTTTTTATTGGCAGAATGTACAAGTTTTTCAGCTTGAGAAATTTCCTGCGCCGTGATAATTCTGTTACAAAAATTTTCGCCGCCGTACAAAACAGAATCTGCGCCGTTGTCAAGAGCGGCTTTTATTTTTTCCAATGTGTCAACCTGCGCTACTATTTTAGTGGGATAGTGGGATAGTGGGATAGTGGGATAGTTCGGAGTAGTGACAGTTGTAACAGAAACTTTTTCAAATTTTTTGAGGCGCAAATTTTCAAGTTGTTCAACGGCAGCGCGGCGGACTTCATTTAATTCACTAAGCGGCACCATTAAATTTTCCGGAATGTGCGTTTTCAAAAGTACCAACTCAAAAACAGAATTGCCGAGCCGTCCAATTTGTTTAAAAAGCGTGTCGAAATTAAGCGGGCGATTTTTGGCAACTTCAGCAATAAAATTTGTGGCGGCGGTTGCTTCATTTTCGCCGTCAGTCAACATTAAAGTTAAAGGCTTGCCAATTTCGGCGGTAACTTCGGCGGCAACGGGAATTTTTCCAAAAGTATCATCGTCAAAATATTTCCGCGCGTCAGAAATTAATTCGGCGTCAAAAATTTTAAAAGCCCTGTCGTGAACTTTTACGCCGCGTGTATCTGCAACTTCAACAGTGCAAAGTTCGCCGTCAACTGCAAAATTTTCAACAGTGAAAGTTACGCGCCCGCCGACTTTTACCCAAATTTCAATCTGATCGCCCGCGTTAATTTTTTCAGTCAACTTGAGAGTAATTTTATTTTTATCGACTTTGACAATGCGCCCGATTAAAACGCCGCGATTATTGGGGCGTTTATCGCTGATTAAATCTTTGCCGGGATTTTTTTCAAGATAAGCCGTCGTAAAATCACGGTTGAAAATCTGCGCGAGTTTTCGGCGTTCATTATCTGTAACAGAAAAATTTTTGTCAAGTGCTTCACGATAAACTTTTACAACGGTTGCAACATATTCGGCGCGTTTCATACGTCCTTCAATCTTCAGTGAATCGACGCCCGCTTCAACAAGGCGCGGCAAAATTTCAAGCGTGTTTAAATCTTTCGGACTTAACAAATATTCGCCTGCACTTTTCAAAAGTTCATTGCCTTTATCGTCAACCAAACTGTAAGGAAGGCGGCAAGGTTGCGCACAACGCCCGCGATTTCCGCTGCGCCCGCCAATCATACTGCTCATTAAACATTGCCCCGAAAAACAAACACATAACGCGCCGTGTGCAAAAATTTCAGTTTCGACGGACGAATTTTTGGCGATGGTTTCAATTTCAGTTAAAGAAAGTTCACGCGCCAAAACAACGCGGCTGAATCCTAAACTTGCAAGCATTTCAACGCCCGCCAAATTATGAACCGTCATTTGAGTTGAGGCGTGCAATGGAATTTCCGGCGCAATGCTTTTTATAATTTTCGCCGCGCCCAAATCCTGTACAAGGAGCGCGTCAACATTCGCCCGCCGCAAAAATTTTATATACTCTGCAAAATTTTCAAGTTCGTTGTCATTCAAAATTGTATTCGTTGTAACGTGAATTGCCACGCCGTGAAGATGGGCGAATTTCACCGCGTCAACTAAATTTTCGCCGTTAAAATTTTCAGCGTAAGCCCGCGCGCCAAAATTACTACCTGCCAAATAAACTGCATTTGCGCCCGCGTTGACGGCGGCTTTCAGTGCGTCGAAACTGCCCGCCGGTGCCAAAAGTTCAATCATTAAATTTCTCCTTTTCAAGATAAAATAAAAAAACCGTCCGAAGACGGCAGTTTTAAGAATTTCTGTCAGTTTCAAGAGCTTTACCCGTGCCAATGGCAACGCAACTTAATGGGTCGTCGGCAATGACAGTAGGTATACCCGTTTCACGCCTAATCAATTCGTCAAGCCCGTAAAGCAACGCGCCGCCGCCCGTCAAAATAATTCCTCTGTCAAAAATATCTGCAGAAAGTTCCGGCGGCGTAGCCTCCAAAACGCGCCTGATACATTCAATGATTTTATCGACAGATTCACGGACGCATTTTGCAACTTCATCAGTTTCAACAGTGATATTTTTTGGCATACCTGTAACAATATCACGCCCGCGAATTTCCATATCAAGTTTTCTTGCTCCTGCATACGCCGCGCCGACTGTAATTTTTATACTTTCGGCGGTACGTTCACCAATCATCAAATGGTGTGTGCGCTTTACGTGCGTTTCAATATCAGAATCAAATTTATTTCCGGCAACGCGGATACTTTCGCCCTTGACAATTCCGCCCAATGAAATTACTGCAACGTCGCAAGTGCCGCCGCCAATATCTACAACCATTGAACCTACCGGCTCTGAAATGTCAATTCCTGCACCGATTGCTGCCGCTATAGGTTCTTCAATTAAATCAACTTTTTTTGCGCCGGCTTGTTCGGCGGCTTCTTGTACTGCGCGACGTTCAACAACTGTAATTTCAGTCGGAATGCAAACCATAACGTGCGGTCTGAAAAATAAACTTTTACCTACAACTTTATTTAAAAAATGGCGAATCATTGATTCAGTCATATCAAAATCTGAAATAACGCCGTCACGCAACGGGCGTATTGCTACGATATTTCCGGGCGTGCGCCCTATCATTTTTTGCGCTTCTTCGCCAATAGCCAAAATTTCATCTGTATTTCTGTCAACTGCAACAACCGAAGGCTCGCGCAGGACAATTCCTTTTCCCTTGACGTAAACCAAACAGTTTGCAGTTCCCAAATCTATCCCAACACTTGTAGATATTCCTAACAATACCAAAACTCCTTTCAAGCGGAGATATTTGCAAAAAATTTAATCGATTTTAACACGTTTTTTTTTCCTTTACAAGTGCGGTAATTTGAATCATAAATCAGAACGTTTAATCGGCTCGCTTAAATCCATATGCCCGGAAAGAGTTTCAATGTCTTTGCCGTCAATCAAGAAACGAACTTGTTTGACTTCCTTAAATTCGGTTAAACTTTTGACGACAGAATTAACCAAAAGTTCCTCGCCGGTGGAGCCGCCCGCAAAACTTTTTGTAATATTTTTGTCGAAGTCAACAAACGCCGTGCCGTTTTCAAATTTTACGCCGTTAATTTTGGCGTTTTTCGGAAAGATAACGGTTAAATCTTTTTCGGCGGGGTGTTGCAACAAAAGATTGACAACAGCCGGATATTTTTCAGCGTCATTTTTAATTTCGATTGTGCGATTGACTGCAACTAAATTAATTCCGGCTTCATCAGGGTAATAAACTTTGACAGAAATTTTTTGTGCTTGAATTGCAGGGCTTACAACTTTTGGCGGTTCGTTATTGTTATTATCTGCAGGATTATTCGGCGGCGGCGTAGTTTCCGGCGGTGTATTTGTTAAAGGTTTTTCGGCAGGCGGATTTTCAACCGGCGGCGGATTTTCAACGGGTTTATTTTCAGGTTGAGTTACAGGGGGATTTTCCGGCGGCGGATTATCTGAAGGCGGCAACTGTTGACAGCCGCAAATCAGCAAGGAAAATGTGACTGTTGCCAATACTAAAATTTTTTTAATCAAGTTTTATTAAACCTCCTTAATTCATGAAAAATCTGTTTACTGCGTTAGCGATTGCACCGGCAAGAATATTTTGGTAGCGATCGTCGGCTAAAAGTTCCTCTTCAGCAGGATTTGTAATAAAGCCGAGTTCGATTAATGACGCGGGGCAATTTGCGCGCTTAATGACGTAAAAATTAGCCGCCTTGACGCCGCGATTAAAGAGTTTGCCGTGTTTTGCAAGTTCTTCATTCAAAAGTTGTGCAAGGCGTTGCCCGCCGTTATTTGCGCCGTTGTAGTAAGTTTCCATGCCGTGCGAATTTGGATTTGTAAAAGCGTTGCAGTGAATGCTAATGAAAATATCTGCTTGCGGCGGAGCTTTATCCAAGCGAGCTTGAAGTTCAGCTGAATTTGAAGCATTCGGCGAGGCAACGTCAATATCCGTGCGGCGCGTCATAACAACTTTCATACCTTGTTTCTTTAAAATTTTTTCGGTTTTCAATGCAACGGCAAGTGAAACGTCTTTTTCTTTGACGCCGTTAGGACCAACTGCACCGGCATCTGAGCCGCCGTGTCCCGCGTCAATTACAATGACTTTATCTGCGGCGGTAAAGGTTTCCTCTTTTTTGGGTGGATTATTTTTTTTGTCATTGGATTTAGTTTCAGGATTAGTTTTAACTTCAGTTTTTGTTTCAATTTGAATTTGAGAGTTTAACGGAAATGCTTTTTTTGAAATATCAATGATTAATCGCGCAGATTTTTTTTCGGCGCGGTTAGCCGGTTGAACTGAAATTGTGTAGGCGTCTTCATTTATTGGAGCAACAAATGAAAAGCGAACTTTTGTAAAATTGGGGCGTGTTTCTTTGGCAACAATTCTTTCAATAAATTTTTCTGCGTCAATTTCGGCACCGGAAATTTTTTTGATTTTGCCGGGCGTGGTGTTTTGCATTGAAATTGTAAGTAAGCTGCCGAATGTTCGAGTTGAAATTTCAGAATCGTTTAAATTACCGTCCAAAGAAATTTCAATCCTCAAAGTTTCATCGTTAAAATCGTATACTTGAATATCTGTAATTTCGGCTTTAGATTTTGCCGCTGCCGTGCCGAAAATCGCAAGAGTAAAAACTATCAGCAGGCTTAGACACGTAAAAAATTTTTTAGCCAATATCGTCACTCCAATTCTTTCAAAAGTTGCCTTGCTTCGTCGAGGGCGGCGTTAGTTTTATCTGTATCGCAGAAAATTTCAATCGTCAAAGAATCGCCCTCGTCAGTGTTTTCAGGTAAAAAATTTGACGGTAAATAAATTTTATTTTCGCTGTTGTCAACCAATAAAGCGTCGTCTTCAATTTGCTTAAGAGTTACAGTTAATTTTGGTGAATCATCGTCAATTTCATCTGCATTGCGAAAAATTTTAATCGTCAAGTAATTGCCTTCTTCGGCGTCTTCCGGCAAAAAATTTTCAGGCAAATGGAACTCGCCCGAATATTCTTCTTCGCCTTCGTCAATCAACAAAACTGCTTCAGCCGTGCCGTCCTCAAGCTCTTCGATTCTGTCAAGGTATACGCTTATTTCTTTGCAGCTTTTTTCTCTTGTATCCATTGATTTACCCAATCCTCCTCAATTTCCGGTGTAACTGAAAAATCTTTGCCGTTGCTTACAATTACGATTGTACCGTTTTTCCACGTCCACAAAATATTTTCTGCAGGAATACCTTCAGCCAAATAAATTTCAAGCGGTTCAAGGTGCGGGTGTCCGTAAGTGTTGCCGCCGCGTTTGTCTGTAGGTTCGCCCGCCGAAATTAAAACGTACGAAGGCTTGACTGTTTGCACGAAATTTTCGGTTGACGCCGTGTAACTGCCGTGATGCCCTGCCTTTAAAATGTTGCACTTTAAATTTTTGGCGTCATTGTCTGCCCAAATATTACTTTCGACAGGCTTTTCTGCGTCGCCGGTGAACATCATGGAAAATTTTTTGTAAACGAGCCGTCCAACTACAGATTCATTATTGGGGTCGGTTTTTTGCGCGCCGCTGTTTACCGCGTCAACTAAATCTTGTGTCGGATAAAGCACGTTGAAAGTTACGCCGTCGCCAAAATCCAAAACGTCGCCCGCTTTTAATACCGTGTGTTTAATATTTTGGTTTTTCAGTTCCTTCATATAATTCAGATAAAGTTTGCCGGTTGCAGCAATGCCGTTATCGCAAACTTCCTTAATTGTATACTTGTTGTCTTTGAGAAGTTTTTCAATTCCGCCGATATGATCTGCGTGCGGATGCGTTAAAATAATCTTGTCAAAAGTTGTAACTCCGGCTTTGTCGAGTTCACTTACCAATTTTGAGCGTTCGTCCATATCTGAAGTATCGATTAAAATATTTTGCGTTTTTGTTTGTACCAAAATTGCGTCGCCCTGCCCGACGTTCAGCATTGTAATTTTTAAGTTGCCTTTGACTTGCTTTTTGGGTTTTTCAGTTTCAGTTGTTGCATTTTCAGTAACAGTGGACGGATTGTTTTCAGCCGGTTCAGTATTTTGTGAATTTGCGTTGCCGCCGCCGCAACCTGTACACGTGAACATCAAAATTGTTAATATCGTCAAAAAAATTTTTTTCAATTAGTTTGCTCCTTTCAAGATTATATATTTTTTTTTATTTTATTTTTTAAATGTACTTTCTTTTTTTCCGCAAAAAGAAAGTACCAAAGAAAAACTCGTCGCCCGCACATGCGCTTTGCGTTTTCATACGCTCAAAGTATATCACCTGTCCGCGTTTTACTTTCCTGTACGCTCCCAAAAGCGGCGCGTCTGCGCGGTTGCTGGGCGACCTCTTTTCCCTTAATCCTTAATCCTTAATCCTTAATTCTTAATCCCTAATCCTTAGCCCTTATCCCTTAGCCCCTAAAACGTAGTTTTCAATTCCAACTGCAACGCCGTCATCATGCACGCCCGGTACAATGTACTTGCCAACTTTTTTTAGTTCATCCCTTGCTGTCCCCATAACCAGCCCCGTGCCAACAGTTTTTATCATTTCAATATCGTTGTAGCCGTCGCCGAATGCAAAAGAATTTTCAACAGGGATTTTCAAGTACTCAAGCATTTTCAAAATTCCCGTTGCCTTTGAAACTTTGTCTGAATAAATTTCTGTACTCTTGTAATGGAAAGGATCCGCCCAGCCGGTAAATCCCGGCGTTTCAAGCATTTTTTTATAAACGGCGTCTAAAGTTTCGGCGTCCGTGCGTTCGGTTATTAATTCGATTTTTGAAACTGAAATTTCGTCAAAGTCAAACTCACGAATAAATTTTGTATAATCGACGCCAATTTTGGTACAGAAATTTTCAGCCGCCGTAAAATTGCGCGGCAAATAATTATTGGGATAACTTTCAAGGATATAATTAATGTTTTCGGATTCAGCCATCGCGCAGATTTTTTTCACGCCGTCAATATCCAATTCGCTTTTAAAAATAACTTTGCCGCCCGCCAAAACCAATGCGCCGTTACTTGTTACAAATCCATCAAAGCCGAAATTAAAAATGTCAGCATAAATGCTCCTAATAATATCATAATACGGTTTAACCGTAAATCCGCCGTAATACCCTCCGGTTAATCCGTAAAAAGCAAACAGTAAACCGTTTTGTTCACCGGTAAAAGCTCCGTAATTAGCCCCATGCGCCAGCATTTGCGTACCTTTGCGCTTGGTATCAATTCTCAAAAGCGTATGCCCGAACATTGACGACGGATTGTTCATATAAGCATCGGTAAAAAGCAAAGTCACGTCTTTGGGTTGTAAATCGGTCTTAAATTGATCATATTCCCCACATTTTGGAAAAGCCTTTTGCACTAA
>CALDHY010000104.1 GCA_937901445.1 uncultured Selenomonadales bacterium | reverse complement strand
AGATTTTTTGAAAAAACGTAAGATTAAAGTTGCAAATCGTTTCAGCGCAGTTGACGAGGAAGTTTATACAATGTTGAAAGAATCCTTGCCGCGCCGTAAAGCTCCGGTTGAAACTCCGCCGGAAACTAAAACCGAACAACCCGCGCCTAAAGTCGAAACAAAAGTTGAAAGGGTTGAAACTGCGCCGAAAACTGCTTCAAAACCTGCGCGACCTGCAAGAAATTTTACAGATAAACCAAAAACTAAACCGGCGGCTGAATCTGTCAAAAAAACTGAAACTAAGCCCGCGCCAAAATTTGAAAGACAGGCAATTCGAGTTGAAAGACCCGCGCCAAAAACCGAAAAGCCCGCCGTCGAAGTTCAAAAATCTGAAGAAAAACCTAAACCGCGTGAACAGGAAAATAAACCGCGTGAAAATCGCCCGGAACGTACTGAACGCAGGGAGCGTCCCGCCCGTGAAGAAAAGCGCGGAGAACGCCCCGAGCGTCAAAACTACGAAAATAAATCTGAACGCAATGAACGCCCTGAACGTACCGAGCGCGGCAACCGTGAAAATCGCTCCGAGCGTATCGAACGCGGAGAACGTCCTGAACGTGGCGAAGGTAAACCTGAACGCGGCGAACGTACCGAGCGCAAAAATCGTGACAGCAGCCGTGAAGATGGCGGACGCACTCAAAATCGCAGCCGTAACCGCCGCAATAAAAACGCCGCTACTATCGCAAAAAATCAGCAACAGGCACAAACTCAAAATCAAATTGTAACGCGCCCGTTGCGCCCAAAGAAAAAAGTTCGTCAACAGCCCGCGCCCGTTCATAAGGCGGAAATTGCCCGCCCCACTCACATTAAAATTCCTTCAAGCATTGCAGTTAAAGACCTTGCAAGCAAAATGAGTTGTACCGCGTCCGAAATTATCAAAAAACTTTTGCTTATGGGCGTCATTGCAAATATTAACCAAGAAATTGACTTCGACACGGCGGAAGTTGTAGCGTCAGAATTCGGCGTAACGGTTGAAGAATTGCCGCCGGAAGTCGATCCTACTTTAATTCCGGAAATTGAAGACAATCCGGACTCTTTGAAGCCGCGCCCGCCCGTTGTTACGGTTATGGGGCACGTAGATCACGGCAAAACTTCTCTGCTTGATGCAATTCGTCAATCTTCTGTTACTTCGACTGAAGCCGGCGGAATTACTCAACATATCGGCGCGTATCAAGTTATGTGCAATGACAGAAAAATTGTTTTCCTTGACACGCCCGGTCACGAGGCTTTTACTGCAATGAGAGCGCGCGGCGCGCAGGTTACGGACGTTGCAGTTTTGGTTGTTGCCGCTGATGACGGCGTTATGCCGCAAACTATCGAGGCTATCAACCACGCTAAGGCGGCGAATGTTCCAATTATCGTTGCAATTAATAAAATCGACAAGCCCGGCGCAAATCCCGAAAAAGTTAAACGTGAACTTATGGACTACGAATTAATTTCCGACGATTACGGCGGCAATACAGTTATGGTTGAAGTTTCGGCGAAAAAGCGGCAGAATTTAAATATTTTGCTTGAAATGATTTTACTTGTTGCAGATATGCAGGAACTTAAAGCCAATCCCAACAGGGACGCACGCGGCGTAATTATCGAGGCAAAACTTGACAGAGGACGCGGCGCAGTTGCAACAGTACTTGTTCAAAACGGCACTTTGAGAATCGGCGATCACATTGTAGCCGGTACAACTTACGGCAGAGTTCGTGCAATGATTAACGATCGCGGCGATAACGTCAAAAAAGCCGGTCCCAGCGTTCCTGTTGAAGTTTTGGGCTTAAATGACGTACCGGCGGCGGGCGATATTTTGGCGGCTCTTGACGAAAAAACCGCTAAATCTATTGCCGAACATCGCCTTGCAATTCAACGCAACGAATTAATTAAATCCAAAAAAGTTTCGCTTGACGATTTATTCAGTCGAATTAAAGCCGGCACTATCAAAGATTTAAATATTGTTGTAAAGGCTGACGTTCAAGGCTCGATTGAGGCGTTATCCGGTTCACTGTTACAACTCAATGAAAAGAATGATGAAGTACAAGTTAAAATCGTACATTCCGGCGTTGGCGCGGTTAATGAATCTGATATTATGTTGGCAAGCGCGGCGAATGCTTTAATTATTGCGTTCAATGTTCGCCCTGATAATAACGCGCGCAGAATTGCCGATACTGAAAACGTTGATATTCGCACGTACCGCGTTATTTATGACGCAATAGGCGACGTTAAGGCGGCAATGAGCGGCTTACTTGCGCCGAAATACAAGGAAGTTATTCAAGGGCGCGTTGAAATTCGCAAGGTTATGAAATTCTCAAAGGCGTTGGTTGCCGGTTCATATGTTTTGGAAGGCAAGATTTACAACAATTCAAAAGTTCGACTCCTGCGCGACCACGTTGAAATTTTTGACGGCGTGCTTGATTCATTGCGCCGCTTTAAAGATGAAGTTAAAGAAGTTGCCGCCGGTTACGAGTGCGGAATTTCATTTGTAGACTTCAGAGACTTCAAGGAAGGCGACATTATCGAAGCTTATACAATGGAAGAAATTGAAACTTCGATTGATGATTAGTAGTGTGATAGTGGGATAGTTCGGTAGTGTGATAGTTGCTACACCACTACACCACTATAAAACTATTCCACTAAATGAGCCGTGCCGTTGATTAAATCGACAGTGAAAAATCCTTCGTCGTAGCGAATGAGATTTACAGCCGTGTTGAATTGACTGAGGCTCCACATTTTGCGAATTGGAATTTCTAAGATTGAACATAAAATTGTGCGGTTAATTGCGCCGTGCGCTACGATTATTATATTTTCGTTTTGGTGCGCGGCGATAATTTTTTTTACGGCGGAAAAAGCGCGCTCTTGCAGTTCAATAAAAGTTTCTGCGTTTTTAATTTTGAGTTCGTCGGGCTTGTTGAAAAAGTTGTAAAAATTTTGCGGGTCTGATTTTTCAAATTCGGCTAAAGTTTTTCCTTCCAAGTCGCCGAAATTTACTTCGCGCAGATTTTTTTCAAGTTGCACCGGCAGATTAAATTTTTGCGCCAAAATTTCAGCGGTAGTTTTAGCGCGGCTTAAATCACTTGAATAAATTGCAGAAACTTTTTCGAGCGGGCAATTTTTAGCCAAAAGTTCAGCCTGTTCAATTCCCTCCGCCGTCAATTCAATATCTGAATGCCCTTGTACTTTGCGAATTTCATTCCACGCGGTTTTTCCGTGCCGCGTCAACATTATTTTTGTCAATTTTACCAACTCCAAAAATTTTTAATTTATGATAACCGGCAGAGAATTTTTGTCAAGTTTTGAAAAAGCAGGAATTTTATCTTTGAACTTGAATTTTTAAGGGTAAATTTTTTGGGAGGCAAAGTAAAAATGTGTTTAGCTTTTCCGGCAAAAGTTATCGAAGTGAAAGAAAGTTTGGCAACGGTTGAGCGGGCGGGCGTGAAACGTTCGGCAAGTTTAATGTTGTTGCCAGAGGCGAAAGTCGGCGATTATGTTTTGGTACACGCGGGCTTTGCAATGCAGGTTATCGACGAAGAAGAATTAAAACTGCGCGACGCTTTAATAGCGGAAATGAACGGTGCGCCGCGTACGGTGTTTTCGTTATGAGTTTGATTGAAAAAATTAATACGCTTGCCGCCGGTAAAAAAAATCTGCGCTTTATGGAAGTTTGCGGCACTCATACCGTTGCAATTTTTCGCGCAGGTATAAGAAATATTTTGCCGCCGAATGTTGAATTGGTTTCCGGTCCCGGCTGTCCTGTTTGTGTTACCAACGATGATTTTATTGACAAGGCTATAGCCTACTCAAAAATTTCTGACGTAATAATTGCAACTTTCGGCGATATGTTGAAAGTACCCGGCAGTTTTTCAAATTTGGCTGAAGAATCGGCGGCGGGCGCAAACGTGCAAATAATTTATTCGCCGCTGGACTGTTTGAAAATTGCGGCTGAAAATCCAACTAAGCGCGTAATTTTTTTGGCTGTAGGATTTGAAACAACTGCACCGACTGCGGCGGCTACAATTATTTCTGCAAAAAATTTGGGCTTAAAAAATTTATTTTTCCTTTCAGCACAAAAATTGGTACCGCCCGCGTTGAAAATGTTGCTTGCTGATTCAGCTGTAAAAGTTGACGGCTTTTTATTGCCGGGACACGTTGCAGTTGTAACGGGTACAAAAGTTTTTGAATTTTTGAAAGTGCCGAGCGTTGTTGCAGGATTTGAGCCGGAAGAAATTTTATTGGCGTTGATAAATTTGTTACAGCAGATTAACGAAGGACGCGCTGAAGTTTGCAACGAATATAAAAGCGTCGTAAAACCTGAAGGCAATATCGCCGCTCAAAAAATCCTCGCGCAGGTTTATGAAACTGTTGACGCAGATTGGCGCGGCTTAGGTACAATTCCAAAAAGCGGCTTGAAAGTTCGTGAAGAATTTGCAGATTTTGACATTGAAAAAATTTTGCCGCTTGAAATTAAATCTGTCAAAAAAAATACCGCTTGCCGTTGCGGTGAAGTTTTGCGCGGGATTTGCAAGCCTACTGATTGTAAACTTTTTGGTAAAGCTTGTCAGCCGTTGCACGCCGTCGGACCTTGTATGATTTCGGTTGAGGGCGTTTGCGCGGCGTGGTACAAATATAAATTTTAATCAAATTTTTGGGGAGGAAATTTTTATGTTGGAAAAAATTTTTACGACAAAAGGTCGGCTTAACAGATTAGCTTATTTGAAATATGTTATCGGCTTTTCGGTTGCGTCATTCATTTTGAATTTCATAGTTGGAATTATTGCGGCGTTATTAACCGGCAGTGCTGAAAGTACTTTAATGTACATTTTGTCGGTGATTGTAACTTTGCCGTTATCAGTTGGAGCAATTATGGCGGCAATTCGCAGACTTCACGATTTAAACAGAAGCGGCTGGTTTATGCTTTTAACGCTGATTCCGGTTGTAAATTTTATTTTTGGAATTTATATTGTATTCTTCAGAGGAACTAAAGGTTATAACAAATACGGCGCGGATCCATTGGGATATTAAAAATTTTTCAGGGGGAATTTTTGATTGAGTAAAATTACGATGGCGCACGGCGCGGGCGGCAAGTTAAGCGCGGATTTAATCAAAGAAATAATTTTGCCCGCCTTTGACAACGAATTTTTGAACGAATTACACGACGGCGCAAAACTCGGCAACCTTGCAATGACTACTGACAGCTACGTGATACGCCCGTTATTTTTTCGTGGCGGAAATATCGGCAAGCTGTCAATTTGCGGCACTGTAAACGATTTGGCGGTTACCGGCGCAGTTCCAAAATTTATTTCAGTTGGAGCGATTATCGAGGAAGGCTTTGACTTTGACGATTTGAAAAAAATTGTAAATTCAATGGCGGCGGCGGCTGATGAAGCGGGCGTTAAAATTGTTACCGGCGATACAAAAGTTGTCGGTAAGGGGCAAGCGGACGGGATTTTTATTAACACGGCGGGAATTGGTGAATTGATTGGCGGCGTTGATATTTCTGCCAAAAATGTTCGCGCAGGTATGAAAGTTTTAGTTTCGGGAACGATTGGCGACCACGCGGCAACTATTTTATCAGAGCGGCACGGCTTGGAATTGCCGGAAAATATTAAATCTGATTGTGCGCCGCTTAACAAAATGATTTTTGAAATGTTGAAAGTTGAGCCGAAAATTGCAATGCTGCGCGACGCTACACGCGGCGGAGTTGCGGCGGTACTGAATGAAATTGCGGCGGCGGCGAATGTTGGAATTATTTTGGAAGAAAATAAAATTCCCATTCGTGAGGAAGTGCGCGGCGTCTGTGATATTTTGGGATTTGACGCGCTTGAACTTGCCAACGAAGGTAAAATTATTGCTGTTGTACCTGCTGATTCTGCAGAAAAAATTATTGACATTATGAAAAATTTTGAGTATGGTAAACAAGCGGCGGTTATCGGCGAAGTAACAGAAAAATTCGCAGGCAAAGTAGGACTAAAAACAAATATTGGCGGCATGCGAATAGTCGATATGCCCGCCGGAGAACTGGTGCCTAGAATCTGCTAGTGCTTGACATTTTCTTTTTACAATACTAAAATAACCAAGCCTAGGGCTTTTGATTAGTTCGTTTTAGAACTTCCCCTAGCAATAGGGACTACAAACAGGCAGTGAATTGTGTTTTTTTTATGTTGATTGTGGATGGTTTATTACCTTCCTCCTTCCTTGGCGGGGCCAAAAACTTATATTTCTGCAAGGTGCTTGTTAATTTAGGCATCTTGGCTCAAAAAAACTAGGCAAAATTAAAAAAATTGAATATCTTAATCTTTTCAACGGCGGCGGTTATGTCGCTTTTTTTGCATTTAGGGGGAATTGTTTTGCACATTGACACTTTCACAAATGAAATTAAATCCGCTCCAAAATATAAAAAAATTCTGTTGCCTAAAAAAAGCGGCGGCAAACGTAAAATCTTTATTCCCGACGATACTACACTTTCAATTCAAAAAGCCATACTGCAAGACCTTTACGAATTGAACATTGAAATTGCTCCCTGCGCAACAGCCTTTAAAAAGAAAGTTTCAATCGTTGACAATGCCAAAGTTCATATCGGCAAACAATATCTTATTCGATATGACTTGCGCGATTTTTTTGACACTATCACTTTCAAAAAAGTTGAAAACGCGCTGAAAAGTTTCAATGTTGATTCACAATTCTTGAAAATTATTAAAAAGTGGTGCTTTATAGAAAATCATCTGCCGCAAGGTTCAGCAACAAGCCCTTTCCTTTCAAATTTGGTATGCAAAAATTTAGACTACCGCTTTTCAAAACTTGCCGAGAAAATAAGAGCCAAGTACACCCGCTATGCCGACGATATCATTATTTCCGGAGATGTGAACGTTTTAATTAATCAGACGGTTTTCAAAAGAATTATCCGCACTGAAAAATTTTTTATCAATTATCATAAAATTTACGTTTCAAATCTCGAATCAAAGCCCTATCATATTGTAACCGGCTTGACTGTCAATCAAAAAATTTCCGTACGCCCAAAATATCTTGAAAGAGTTTGGCTTGAACTCAAGAAAAAAATCCCCGTTACCTCAAAAAGGCACGGGATTAACTTTGAAAATATTATTCGTGGCAAAATTAATTTCATTAAATTTGTAGACGCTGAACACGGCGACACGCTTTTTAATTACGCCTATTCACACGATATTTTAAAACCGCCAAAAGAACGAGGTTTTTTTACAGACCTTGACTTGTTGAATGGACCTTTCACCTTTTCCCAAGAAATATACGACTTACTTTCCAAATAATCTTTTTAGAATCTTTATGCCGCTTTTTGTGAGTTAGTGGAAATGCCATTTGGATTTATCTTAAAATTGTTGTGGTATTTTTTGAAAATGTTTAGTAATCATTAATTTCAGCTAAGACGCCGTTTCTAAAAATTTTTTCAATCTTGACAGTTACAAATTCGCCGAGTTTAATATTTTCATTGGCGGGAACGTAGACGCGCACGTAATTTTTGGTCAAGCCGTCAATCAAGCCGTTTTCTTCAGTTTCGGCGATAATTTCTACAGTTTGCCCAATTAATTTTTCGGCGAACTGTTTTTCTTTTTCAGCTGAAATTTCAAGCGCACGCCCTGCGCGAATTTTTTTTGTCTGCCCGTCAATTTGATTTTTCATACCGGCGGCAACTGTTCCTTCACGCAATGAAAAAGGGAACACGTGAATTTTGCTGAACGGCTGACTTTTTATAAATTCCACAGTTTCGGCAAAATTTTCTTCAGTTTCATTTGGAAAACCAACAATTAAATCTGTACCGATTGAAATATTGGGAATTTCGGCAACAAGCCGCGCCGTCAATTCCGCAAAATTTTTTGTGGTGTACGGGCGGTGCATCAGTTTCAAAATTTCATCGCTGCCACTTTGCAGGGGCAAATGTACGTGGTTACAAATTCGGCTGTCATTTTTCATTAAATTTATAAGTTCGTCAGTCATTTCAGTTGACTCAAGCGAGCCTAAACGCAAGCGCGCAGGATTAGCCGCCTCTAAGACAGTTTTTACCGCGTCAACTAAATTTGTACCGTCCTTAAAATCTTTGCCGTACGCGCCAATGTGTATCCCCGTCAAAACAATTTCCTTGTAGCCGGAATTTTTCAGTTGCAAACATTCGGCGCGGATACTTTCAAGACTGCGCGAACGAACTCTGCCGCGTACAAATGGAATTATGCAGTACGAACAAAAATTATTGCAGCCGTCCTCAATCTTCAAAAAGGCGCGAGTACGGTGCGGAGCGTGCGGCAACTCTTCAAATTCAGAAATACTTTCAACGTTACCGACAGTCAAAATTTTTTCACTGCGATTTTTTAAAACCTGCGCGACGAGTTCAACTATTTTTGTACGCTCGGCAGTTCCAATAATTATATCGACGCCTTCAATTTTAGAAATTTCCTCCGGCTGATTTTGCGCGTAACAACCAACTACAACTAAAATTGCGTTTTCATTTGCCCGCGCCGCGCGTCTTATCATTTGGCGGGATTTTTGCGAACTCAATGAAGTAACCGTGCAAGTATTCACAATCACAACATCAGCAGTTTCAATTTCGGCGGAAATTTCGTAACCTGCCGCGCCGAAAAGTTTTTGCATTGCTTCAGTTTCATATTGATTGACTTTGCAGCCCAAAGTTTGAAAAGCTACTTTCAATCTATCAACTCCGATTGTTTATACTATAAATGTTCATTATAGCCGATTCAATAAATATAGAATTCAAGTCTTGAGAATAATTTTTCACAATAAATTCTGCATAAGCATTAAAATGTTCTTGCGGTGGCAAATACGCCCAACGAAGCGTCAAAGATAAAAAAACATTGTAAATATTTTTCATTGTTTGAGAATTAATTTGAAAAGCGGCAATATTAGCGTAGCGAGATTTATATTGGTCTTCTTCATCGGGCAAAAAATTTAACATCTTGTCAGCGGTAACTGCAGAAAATAACAACCCCGTAGCATGCCCAAAAGCATTTTTCAGCTTAGATTGGTGATATACTACATCATGCAGACAAACAATGGCGTTATCTTTAAGATATGGCAAAACTACCAAAAAATCTAAAATTTCGCCGGGCAAAGAGTGAACTGTGTCCAAAATTACAAAATCAATATCCCTACCAATATCATCAATCACTAATGGTAAAATTTTTCCAAAATAAAATTTATGTGTTCCACTGTTCAAATTTTTTCTTATTGAATCCGCCAAAAATCCCGTTTGTTTGTCACGTGTTCGGTAATATTTTTCTGAAACATCAACAGAATGCATTTCATATTTATTTCCAATATCTTCAAGACATTGTAAAATAATCGCCGTTGATCCGCCTGCCGCTACTCCGACTTCAAGAATTTTTTTCGGCTCATATTTTCTGATTAAACCGCACAAAAACGCTGATTCAAATTCACTCATTTCAACCGGCGAATAGTGGGACAGGGATACAGATGAAAGATTAGGAATTACTTTATTTCTTGATTCAAACTCAAGATGAATTTTATTAATTTTAATCATAAAAAAGCCTCCAATTATTTCAATTCGTATTGGACGATGGCAAGCGCGGAAATTGCCGCCGTATCAGTTTTTAAAACTCTTTTACCGAGTGAAACACTGACACCGCCGCAATTTTTTATTTCACGGACTTCACGTTCAGAAAAGCCGCCTTCAGGACCAATTAATATTATAATATTTCTGTCACAATCGCAAATTTTATATTCGCGCAGGACTTCGGCAAGATTATCTTCAGTTTCTTTTTCATAGCAGAATAAAAGTAACGCGCCGTTGCCGTTGAATTTGCCGTTTTCAAACTTGCCGAGCGTTGGTGCAATTTCATTAAGCCAATCTGCAATTTCACGAATGTTGCCAATTTCCGGCAAAGTATCGCGGGCGCATTGTTCGGCGGTTTCTTTTGCAATTCGGCTCCAGCGTTCCAATTTAGTTTTGGCGCGGAAATTTCCCGGGCGTGCAATAGTCCTGTCTGAAATTAACGGCTCCAACTTGTCAACGCCGAGTTCAGTCGCCTTTTCAACGATCGTATCGAATTTATTTTGCTTTGGCAAACAATCAGCTAAAGTTATATATTTTCTAACATTTTCAGCCGGTTTAATTTCGGTAATGCACTTTGCGTAAATTTTTTCTGAATCAAAATCTGTAAGTTCAAGCGTCGCCGTGTTGCCGGATTTATCGACGGCAATAATTGTATCGCCCTTTTTGGCGCGCAGGGAATTAGCCAAATGATTGGCGTCATTGCCGGTTATTTCCACAGTCTTTGAAAGTTTTTCCAAAAAAATTCTTTTCATAGTTTAACCGCCTTTCGCAGTTTTTAAATTTTTTCGACGAATTGTAAACGAATCCTGCAGTTTTGTAAACGTTTTTAAATTTTCCATCTGCCGGAAAAATAAAGTACCGCTCCAATTACCAGCGGCGTAAATCCTGCCAGCGCATCGCCGAGCCAAAATCCTAAATAACCCATTTCTAAAGTTAAACCAAAAAATATTGAAAGACCGATTCTCAAAATTATCCCGTCAAAAAGCGCGGTTAAAAAATTCGCCGCCGTGTTGCCGCTGCCGTTTATTAACGCTCCCATTGGCGAACGACACGCACTGCCGAAAAACATTAAAACCGCTATTGGCAAATATTCCATTCCGACGGCGATAACTTTTTTATCATCCGTGAACACGCCGAAAATTTCAGCCGGAAAAATAAAAATTGTAATTGACATTAAACTTGAAATTGTCAACGTGATTGAAAACATTACCTGCAAAATTTTTGTGACGCGCTCATATTTTTTTGCGCCGATATTTTGCCCGACCATTGACGAGCCCGCCATTGTCAGCGCGTTTGCCATTAACATTGCCACGCTGTTAATTTTATTTGCAACGCCCGCAAATGCTGAAACTGAAACGCCAAATGAATTTATCCACGAACTTACAAAAATTTTTGAAATGTGAATCGACGCGCTTTTAATCGCCATTGGCAAGCCGAGTTTTATAAATCTTGTCAAAAGTTCCCTGTCAGGCGTGTAAAAATCTTTCGCCGAAATTTCAAATCCTAAATCTGCGCGACGTTTGTACAAAAAAATTACACAACTGATAAAGCTTGTACCTTGACTGATAATCGTTGCAAGAGCCGCGCCTTTCGCTCCCATTTCCAGAAAAATTACAAACGCCACGTCCAGCAAAACATTCAACGCCGCCGCAATGCTGATAAATATGAACGGGTGTTTTGAATCGCCTAAGCCGCGCAAAATCGCACTAACGGTATTGTAGCCGTAAATAAAAATTATCCCGCTGATTGTAACTGTTGCATAGGATAACGCCTCGTCAAAAGATTCAGGCGGCGTATTCATAATTTCCAAAACTTCTTCGCGCAGATTTAAAAATATTGCCGCCAAAATTACCGCGCCCGCAAGTAAAAAAATTGACATATTACCGATAAATCTGCCGAGTGCTTGAGATTTTTTCGCCCCCAAAAGTTGCGCAATGATAACTTGCCCCGCGCCGGAAAATCCCATTGAAAAAAACGTTAGAAATATTGTAACGTCGCCGCCAATAGCAACCGCCGAAAGTCCCACGCTGCCCAAAACTTGCCCGACAATTACCATATCAACCACGTTGTAGACAATTTGTAAAATGTTTGACAGGTACAGCGGCAACGCAAATTTTATTAATTGGCGCGGCACGTTGCCTTCAGTAAAATCCGTCGAAAGTTTTTTTGATTCTGCCATTTTAAAAAATCCTTGTAATAAAATTTTTTTGCTGTTATCATTAACTGAAATATTTTAAAACCTGCGCGAGGTGTTGTAAATGACATTAACCGAAGAAATATCAAAACGCCGGACGTTCGCAATAATTTCACATCCGGACGCCGGCAAAACTACTTTGACAGAAAAACTCTTACTTTACGGCGGCGCAATTCATTTGGCGGGCTCCATTAAATCCAGAAAAACTCAACGCCACGCTGTAAGCGATTGGATGGAAATTGAAAAACAGCGCGGTATTTCGGTTACAAGTTCGGTACTGCAATTTGACTACGGCGGCTGCAGAATAAATATTTTGGATACGCCGGGACACCAAGATTTTTCTGAAGATACATACAGAACTTTAATGGCGGTTGACAGCGCGGTAATGGTACTTGACGCGGCAAAGGGCGTTGAGGCACAAACCAAAAAACTTTTCAAAGTTTGCCGTGAACGTCGAATACCAATTTTTACTTTTATAAATAAGCTTGACAGGTACGGCAAAGTTCCGCTTGATTTACTTGACGAAGTGGAAAATGTTTTGGGAATACGCGCCTATCCAATGAATTTTCCTATTGGCGTTGACGGCAAATATTTGGGCGTTTACGACAGGCAGAAAAACCGCGCCGAACTTTTTGCTGAAGATACAACGCACGGGCAAAGCGAAAGAATTTCAGAAATTTTTGCTCCCGACGATAAAAATTTTATTGAACGAATTGGGCAAGAAACTTTTGACGCCCTGCAAGATGATTTAATGTTACTTGACGAGGCGGGCGAAAAATTCGACAAGGCTAAAATTGACGCGGGCGATTTAACACCAACATTTTTTGGCTCGGCAATGACAAATTTTGGCGTACAAAATTTTTTGGAAGAATATTTGAGACTTGCACCGCCGCCCGCGCCGCGCCTTTCTGACGCCGGAATTATTGAACCGAATGACGAAAATTTTTCTGCGTTTGTTTTCAAAATTCAGGCGAATATGAATCCCGCGCACCGTGACAGGCTGGCTTTTATCAGAATCTGTTCAGGCAAGTTTGAAAGAAATATGCAAGTTTGGCACGCGCCTTCAAATAAAATTATCAAGCTTGCACAACCTCAACAGTTCCTCGCGCAGGAGCGGCAAATTATCGAAGAAGCTTTTCCCGGCGATATTGTAGGGCTGTTTGACCCGGGGATTTTTGGAATTGGCGATACGATAACTGACGCCGCGCACAAATTTAAGTTTGAAGAATTTCCAACTTTCCCGCCGGAAAAATTCGCCCGCGTTCAAGCCAAAGATACAATGAAGCGTAAACAATTTGCAAAGGGAATTGAACAGTTGACGCAAGAAGGCGCAATTCAACTTTTTTATCCCGTCGGTATGGGAAATGATTCATACGTTGTCGGCACAGTCGGAACTTTGCAATTTGAAGTTTTGCAGTACAGATTAAAAGCTGAATACGGCGTCGACGTTTTGCTTACAATGTTGCCGTTTGAAGTTGCACGCTGGTTAAAATTTGAAGGCGGCGAAAAAGTTACACCTGCAACGCTGCGCGGCGCAAACAGGGGAATGTTCGTTACTGACAGAACAGAAAATCCCGTGTTGCTTGTCGAAAATGAATGGGCTTTGGGCTGGATTAAAGAAAATAACCCAAAACTTTCTATGAGTGCAACACCTTTTGAAGCCTAATAAAAAATCCCTAATCCCTAATCCCTAATCCTTAATCCTTAATCCTTAACCCCTAATCCCTAATCCTTAACCCCTAATCCCTAATCCTTAACCCCTAATCCTTAACCCTTAACCCCTAATCCTTAACCCTTAATCCTTAACCCTTAAAATTGGAGGTTTAATTATGAAATATGAAATTTTGTATCCTGAAGCTTTTCCCGTTGTTAAATTTCAATTACAGCGCGGCGAAAAAATTAAAGCCGAATCTGATGCAATGATTGCAATGACGGCAACCGTTGACGTTGAAGGCAAAATGGAAGGCGGAATTTTAAGCGGGCTTGCAAGAAAATTTTTATCCGGCGAAAGTATGTTTTTTCAAGAATTAACTGCAAAACGCGGCGCGGGTGAAGTCATAATCGGACACCAACTGCCGGGCGGAATTTTGGACGTTGAACTTGATGGATCGTACGGCTTAACCGTGCAAAAGGACGGCTATTTGGCAAGTACTGAAGGCGTGCAAGTTACAACCAAAACTCAAAATTTGGCGCAAGGTTTTTTGAGCGGCGAAGGATTTTTTGTATTGAATGTAACAGGCAAAGGGATTGTGTTTATTTCAAGTTACGGCGTCATTCATCCAATAAATCTTGAGGCGGGCGAAGAATATATTGTCGATAACGGGCACCTTGTGGCGTGGACTGATTATACAGATTATCACATTGAAAAGGCGTCAAGCGGCTGGATTTCAAGTATAACTTCCGGTGAAGGCTTAGTTTGCCGTTTCAGAGGTCCGGGAATTGTTTTGATTCAAACGCGCAACCCTGACAGTTTCGCCGCTTGGATTCGTTCAATGGTGCCCGCGTCTTAGATTGCAAGGCAGGATAACTCAAGCGGACTTACTGACAATATCACTGATTTTTTTGGAGATGATTAGTTGAAGTGGAAAAAATTAACGGCGGCTGTACTGATTGGTACAAGTTTTGCAGCGGCGGGCGATTTTGTGTACGATAAAAAAGTTTCTGCTGAAGTTTTTGAAATTGAAGATATTTTGAGTGTTACGGGAATTGCCAAAATTTACGGCGACGGCGAAAAAATTTCTTATGCAATTCTCGAATATCCCAAAAATTTAAATCCTAAAAAAATTTCTGCCGCTGATTTTCAAGTTGAAGGTAAAAAAATTGAATCCGTAAACGTCAAGAAAAATTTTGTAACTTTAAATTTTGCCTATGAAAATACTTCTTTCAGCGGCAATTTAAATCAAAAACCTAACCGCCCCAAAAATAAAACTGCTCGCGCAGGAGACGCGCCCATGCGTTCAGACAGAAAACCGCCGGATTTAAATTTTACAGTCAAACAAATTAATACAATTACGGCAGTTGACGGTACGGAATTTTTGCCGAGTGAAAAAGCCGTTACAAAAATTTCTGCGCCGGAAATTGAAAAGTTTCAGCAGTTCACGTACACCGACCCCAAAACCGGTAATTCTATGCCTTACAATTTGCACTTGCCCAAAAATTATAACCCCAATAAAAAATATCCGCTGCTGTTTTTCGTGGCTGACGCAAGCGCAAATATCAACGAAGTTACAACGCCGCTCTTTCAAGGCAACGGCGCAACAAGTTTTCTTGATAAAGAATGTATAATCCTTGCGCCGCAATACACGGCAGATTTGGTTGACAAGCTCGGAATGATGACGACGGACGAAAATATTTGGACTGACGGCTTGACTTTGATAACCAATTTGCTTTTTGACGTGATAAAAAATTACAGCGTTGACGAAAATAGAATTTACGGCACGGGACAATCTCAAGGCGGTATGACAAACATTGCGATTAGCGATAAATACCCTGACTTGTTCGCCGCGCAGTTGCTGGTTGCCTGTCAATGGAATGTTGACGAAATGGAAATTCTCAAAAATAAAAATTTGTGGATTGTAGTTTGTGAAGGCGATACAAAGGCTTTTCCGGCAATGAATGACGCCGTTGCACGCTGGGAAAAACTCGGCGCAAAAGTTGCACGCAATGAAAATTTTTTTGACAGTAAAGCTCCAATTTCTGAAATTAACAAGCAAGTTAAAAATCTGGAGCGTCAACGCGCAAATATAAATTACACGGTTTTTGCGGGCGGAAATCATATGTACACTTGGTCTTTCGCTTACAATATTTCTGCCCTGCGCGACTGGCTTTTCAAACAGAAAAAAATTTAAGGCGGTGTTAAAATGGTAGACAGTTTAAGGAGCGCGCTTGAATTTCTGCGCAAAATTCCCAATCAGCTGATTGAAACTGATGTTGAGGTAAATCCTGCGGCTGAACTTTCGGGCGTTTATCGTTACATTGGAGCGGGCGGCACTGTTGCGCGTCCAACTACGATTGACGGTCCCGCAATGATTTTTCACAATATCAAAGGTTTTCCAAATGCAAGCGTTGTAATTGGTTTAATGGCAAGCAGGGAACGCGTTGCAAAACTTTTCGGTTGCAAGAAAGAAGAACTCGGACACTTAATCAAAGACTGCGCCAATAATCCTATTCAGCCGGTTGTTGTCGAAGGCAAAACTCCCGTTCAAGAAATTGTACACCTTGCAACGGACGCAGATTTTGATTTATTTAAACTTTTGCCCGCGCCGACAAATACGCCGCAAGATGCAGGACCTTATATAACGCTGGGAATGTGTTATGCAACGCACCCCGACACGGGACTTTCAGACGTTACAATTCACAGAATGTGCATACAAAAAAAAGACGAGCTGTCAATATTTTTACAGCCGGGCTCGCGTCATATAGGCGCAATGGCGGAGCGTGCAACAGAATTAAATCAGCCGTTGCCAATTTCAGTATCAATAGGCGTAGACCCTGCAATTTCTGTTACAAGTTGTTTTGAGCCGCCAACAACGCCGCTCGGCTTCAATGAACTTTCAATAGCCGGCGCACTTAGAAAAAAAGCCGTCGAACTTGCGCGTTGCTTGACTATCAAAGAAAATTGTATCGCAAATGCTGAATACGTCATTGAGGGCGAAATTTTACCGGCAAGCAACAACGTCATTGAAGACCAAAATACACACACCGGCTTTGCAATGCCTGAATTTCCGGGCTATGACGGTCCCGCCTCGCACGAATGTTGGTTATTGAAAGTCAAGGCGGTTACTCACAGAAAAAATCCAATTATGCAAACCTGTATTGGACCTTCAGAGGAGCACGTCAATATGGCGGGTATTCCAACGGAGGCTTCAATTTTAAATTTGCTTGATAAAGCACTGCCGGGCAAAGTCAAAAATGTTTATTCTCATCGCGCAGGCGGCGGCAAGTACATGGCAATTCTGCAATGCGTCAAAAAAAATCACATTGACGAAGGCAAGCAACGGCAGGCGGCGTTATTGGCGTTTTCGGCTTTTCCTGAACTTAAGCACGTGATTTTGGTTGATGATGACGTTGACATTTTCGATACAAACGACGTACTTTGGGCAATGAATACCCGCTTTCAAGGCGACAGGGATATTATTACAATACCCGGCGTGCGCTGTCATCCACTGGATCCAAGTTCTAACCCGCAATATTCGCCGTCAATTCGTGATGTTGGAATTTCTTGCAAAACTATTTTTGATTGTACAGTTCCCTTTGATATGAAAGAAAAATTTAAACGCGCGCCCTTTTTGGAAGTCGACCCGCGCAAATGGGTTCCTGATTATAAGGACTAAGGATTAAGGGCTAAGGGTTAAGGATTTTTTATGGTAGAAAATCAAATTATAAAAAAACAACTTTCATTTTCTGAATTGAAAATTGAAATAAAATCAGTCGGCGAAGATATTTTAATTTTGGTTACAGGCGGCGATAAACCGCACATAGGCAGCGCGGTTTTGGCAATTCCGCGCCCTTCCCTGCGCGACGATACAGAAATTAGTTGTACTTCGTCAGTGTTAAATGTTGTTGGACACAAGGACGAAAAAATTTGCCGGTATTTGGCAGAAAGTTTTTGCAGGAAATACAACGCGGTTACAGTTTGCACGGGCGGCTTTCACTGCGATAATTTGAAAGCTGAACAAATTCAGGAAGTTATCGACGCTTGCAATTTAGGGGCTAGGGATTAGGGGTTAAGGATTAGGGATTAGAAATTTTGGGAAGGAATTTTTATGAAAAAATTTTTTACGGCGGCAATTTTAACCGCGTCGATTCTGTTAAATACTTGTTTTGCAATGACTCGCGCAGATTTCAGTTTGGGCGGCTTGACTTTAGACAATAATTACAGTGAAGTTATCAGAATGTACGGCGAACCTACAAGCAAGCCGGGCGGCTGGGCGCAACTTGTTTCCGACGTGATAAAATACGGCGACGATGTTGAAATTGGATTTTTGGGTAAAAAAATTCGCTACATTGTAACAACTGCCAATAACGGCTGGAAAACTCCGGCTGGTGTTTATGTTGGTATGCCTATCAGCAAAGTTATTGAAATTTACGGCGCAGATTATAAAACTGTAACGCGGGAAAAACCTATAAACCCCAATGAAAAATATTTTTACTACAAATGGAGCGGTACAAAGTACAGTTGGTCTGAACCTGTTGACGAAGATACAAAATATATTCTTTCTGTTATTGTAAATGAAGGTACAGTTACAGCGATTGAATTAAATCAGCAAACACCCGAAAATTAGTGGGATAGTGGGGTAGTGTGATAGTTGGATAGTAAAGACTATAGCACTATTCCACCATCACACTATAACACTAAATTGGAGGTTTTAAAATGGAAAAAACTTTGGTACTCATCAAGCCGGATGCATTCGGCAAAAATCACACGGGCGATATTTTAAAACGCTATGAAGACGAAGGCTTAAAAATCGTGGCGGCAAAAGTTATGCAAATGGATAAAAAAATTGCGGCAATTCACTACGCCGAACACGTCGAAAAACCTTTTTACCCCGACCTTGTAGAATTTATGACAAGCGCGCCTTTAATGGCGTTGATACTCGGCGGCGATAACGCAATTTCAAAAGTTCGTGAAATTAACGGCGCAACCAATCCCGCAAAGGCTGCTGAAGGTACAATCAGAAAACTTTATGCTGAAAGTGTAACCAAAAACGCCGTGCACGCTTCAGACAGCCCCGAAAGTGCCGCCCGTGAAATTAAAATCTTTTTCAGTGAAATTGAACAGTTTGGAGCGTAAACTATGAAAATTTATACTAAAACAGGAGACAGCGGCGAAACTTCACTTTTTACCGGCGAAAGAATCAACAAAGACACTCCCCGCGTTGGAACTTACGGCGTGGTTGATGAGGCTAACTCCGCACTTGGAATGGCGCGCGCTTTTTCCGAAATTCCCGCCGTTAAACAAAAAATTTATGACTTACAAAAAATTTTGCCGCGCTTAATGGCGGATCTTGCAAGCTTAAACCGCCCCGCCAAAATTACAGAATCTGACGTTAAACAACTTGAAGACGAAATGGACGAAATGGATAAAAATTTACCGCCGCTGAAAAATTTTATAATTCCCGGCGATACAAAGGCGGGCGCAATGTTGGATTTGGCACGTACCATAATTCGTCGCGCAGAAAGAAATTTTTACAACCTTGCAAGACTTGAAGCAGTTCACGAAGTCGACGGCTTATTTTTAAATCGCCTGTCAGATTATTGTTTTATGTTGATGCGCGTTGAAGAACATTTTACCGCAAAAAAAGCGGCAGTGTTGGTTTAAATTCCAATGGAAGAAGATAAAAAAAGCAGTGCCGTAAAAGATTTAACTGAAGGCGAGCCTGCCAAACTGATTTTTTATTTTACGTTGCCGTTATTGGCGGGCAATGTTTTTCAACAACTTTTCGGCTTTGTCGATACACTGATTGTTGGTAGATTTTTGGGCGTTGAGGCGTTGGCGGCTGTCGGTTGTACAGGCAGTTTAATGTTTTTAATGTTGGGCTTTGTAATGGGCGCAACGAGCGGCTTTTCAATTTATACCGGTCAATGTTTCGGCGCAAAAAATTACGCAGGAATAAGATACAGCGTCGTAATTTGTACGGTTTTATCCGTGATAATGTCAATAATTTTGGCGATAATCGGCGTGGCTTATTGTCGGGAACTTTTGATATTTATGGATACACCGCCGGAAATTTTGGACAATGCGTACAGTTTCATTGTAATAATTTATGGCGGCGTCGGCGGCTTTGTTTTACTTCAGATGCAGTCAAATCTAATTCGTGCGCTTGGAGACAGCCGTGCCCCGACAATCATTCAAGCAACTACACTTTGCATAAACATTGCGCTTGAACCTGTGGCGATAATTTTACTTGATTTGGGAATACCCGGCGCGGCTAAGGCTACGATTGTTTCACTGATTCTTGGAAATATAATCTGCGCGATTTACATAAAGAAAAAAATTCCGCTCCTGCACGTACAAAAGGAAGATTGGCACTTTGACAAAAAAATTATTTGGCAACATTTAAAAATCGGTTTGCCAATGGGTTTTCAATCGTCGATAATAGCGATAGGCGCGGTAGCTTTACAAATTGCATTGAACGGCTTGGGACCTGTGGCGGTTGCCTCGTACGCGGCGGCACAAAGGGTTGACTCAATCGCCGTAATGCCTATGATGTCATTTGGCGTGGCGATAGCGGCTTACACGGCGCAAAATTTCGGCGCACAAAAATTTGAAAGAATTAATGACGGCGTCAAAAAAACTGTTTGGATGAGTTGTTCATTCAGTTTGGCGGTTGCGGTGTTCAATATCTTTTTCGGCTCGGAAATTATCAAGCTTTTTGTCGGTGAAGGGCAAGATCAAATTGTTGAATACGGGCAATTATTTTTGACAGTCAACGGCTTAAGTTACTGGGCGTTGGCGTTGCTTTTCATTTTCAGATTTACGTTGCAGGGACTCGGACAAGCATTAGTTCCAACTTTCGCCGGTGCGGTTGAATTGGTAATGAGAATAGTTGCGGCGGTAGTTTTGGTTGAGTACTGGGGATTTTTGGGTGCGTGTTTGGCGGCTCCAATGGCGTGGCTGGGCGCGGCAATTCCTTTAGCCGTTGCATTTTGGATAACTCGCAATAAATTAAAACGTTTGTACACGGAGGATTAATGACGCTAAAAAATAAATTCAACATAGAAAATCAAGTAGAATTGGCGCGGCTCGAAGAAAAAATCAGCAAGCAAAAAGCCATTGAACTTTGGAGCGGTGATTTTTTCAAAAGGCAAAAAGCGGGAACTTTCGATACACTTGCAAAAATTCACAAAAAATTATTTGAGGATATTTATTATTTTGCAGGGAAATTGCGCAACGAAAATATAAGCAAGGGAAATTTTCGGTTTGCCTCCGCGCTTTATCTTGGTGAAGCGGTTGCAAGCGTCGAGAAAATGCCGCAGTCAAATTTTAATGAGATTTTGGAAAAGTACGTTGAAATGAATGTGGCTCATCCTTTTCGTGAAGGCAACGGGCGCAGTACGAGACTTTGGCTGGATCATATTTTGAAAGTTGAATTGCAAAAAGTTATTGACTGGAGCAAAGTTGACAAAAATAATTATCTGCAAGCAATGGAGCGCAGTCCGATTAATGACGCTGAAATAAAAAAAATTCTTGCCGCCGCGTTGACAGATAAAATTGACGACAGGGAAATTTTTATGAAAGGGCTTGACGCCAGCTATTTTTATGAAAATTATTTTGCTTATCGCAGTGAAGAATTATGACAACAAAAAAACGTTTGAGGAGGATTAAAAATGAAAGTCGATTTAACTTACGAATTGACACGCGGCAAGATTGAAAATTGGATAAAACAATTCAACGACAAAGATAAAATTTTAATGTCAACCGGTCATTTGGGAACACATTTTGACGTTATGGGCAAAACTTTTTCGCTGGACTATACCGAAAGTCGCGGCGTAATTTTTGACGTTAGCAGCGCGGGAATTGGCGAAGTTACGATTGAACAAATTGACTTTGAAAAAATTCAAGCAGGCGATTTTGTTTTACTGCGGACGGGCGTCAGTGAGAAATACGATTATGGCACGCCGGATTATAATGAAAAATTCCCGCAAATTTCGTGGGAAGTTATTGAGGCATTGACAGCTAAAAAAATTCATATGATAGGCGTTGATATGCGCGGCTTGCGTCACGGGGACGAACATAACAAGGCAGATAATTTTTGCGCTCAAAAAAATGTTTTCGTAGTTGAAAATCTTGTAAACTTGGGCAAACTTTTAAACGTGCAAGGAAATTTAATAATTCACGTTTACCCGGTAAATGTGAAAGGTTTCAGCGGCTTGCCTGCGCGAGTAGTTGCCGAAATTAATTAAAATGATTATTCGACAAACTACAAAAGAAATACTTGCCGAATCGCTGAAAGAATTATCTGCAAGCAAGCCGATTGACAAAATTACAATCAAAGAAATTTCTGCAAATTGCGGCGTCACTTCAAAAACTTTTTACAATCATTTTCAGGATAAGTATGATTTAATAGCGTGGATTTATTCGACGGCAATGGAAAAAATTTTCAGTAAGATTGACGGCAAAAATTACACGTGGAAGGACACACTGACCGAAGGGCTTAATTATTTTTTGGACAACAAGGAATTTCTGAAAAATTTAATTGCACATACGAGCGGGCAGGATTCTTTTATAAATTACGTGGCGCGCTTCAACGTGAAAATTTTGTCAGATTATATAAAACGCAGTCAAAATTTAGATATTCTGCCTCAAGAATTGGAAATTTTAATAAAAGTTTACTGTTACGGCACAGTTTGTACATTTTGTGAAATGCTGATAAATCCCGCGCCAATTCCCGACGAAGAATTTGTAACGCTGATTGAAAAGGCGTTGCCGGAGCCGCTCAAAAAATATTTTTACAAAAATTAAAATTTGTGAACTTAGTTTATAAAAATTTGTGTGTTGTTAATTGCAACGCGCTTTTTTTTATTGTACTTTTAGACAAATTATTTAATTGGAGGAAATATTTTTATGTTTGATTATGACGTGGTTTATCTTGGCAGTGGTCACGCTTGTTGGCACGGCGGCAGAATTTTGCAAGCGGCAGGTAAAAAAGTTGCGTTCGTTGACGGCGATTTAACCGGCGGCACTTGTACAAATTACGGCTGCAATGCAAAAATTTTGTTGGATTCACCTTTTGAATTGATTGACGGAATTGAACGCTACAAAAATCTTTGCGTCGATACTGTTCCTAAAGTTGATTGGAAGGCTTTAATGAATTACAAGCGCGAAGTTTTGAAAGATTATCCTATTGGGCTTGAAAAAATTTTTGAAGGCTTAGGAATGGATTATTTTAAAGCGCGTGGCAAAATTGTTGACGCACACACCGTACAAGCCGGCGACAAAAAAATTACTGCCGAATATATTGTAATTGGCACGGGCGAACGCGCAAAACATCAAGAAATTCCCGGCAATGAATATGTTCATGACAGCAGACAATTTTTAGACCTTGAAGATTTTCCAAAAAGAATCGTGCTTATTGGCGCGGGCGTTATTTCAATGGAATTTGCCTCAATGGCGGCGAAAATGTGCGATGAAGTTTTTGTAATTCAGTACAACGACAGACCGCTTGGAGCTTATCCCAAAAAATATGTTGACCGCGTAGTTAAAAAACTTTCTGATGACGGCGTTAAATTCTGCTTTAATGAATCTGCCGTAAAAATTGAAAAGGTCGGCGAAACTTTCAAAGTTACATTAAAAGGCGGCGCAGTGCTTGAGTGCGATTATGTTTTTGAGGCGACGGGGCGTCAAGCGAATGTTGACGGCTTGGGACTTGAAGACGTTGGAATAGAATTTTCTGCACGCGGAATTAAAGTTAATGAATGTATGCAAACGAAAGTTCCGAATATTTATGCAAGTGGCGATTGTGTAGATAAAAAAATTCCGCGCCTTACACCAACTGCAACTTTTGAATCGAATTACATTGCCGAACATATTTTGGGCAAAAAAGATCCAATTTGCTATCCGGCAATTCCAAATTTAGTTTTTACTTTGCCGAGAATCGCGCAGGTAGGAATTTCGCTTGAAGTTGCCGAAAAAGAATCAGACAAATACCGCGTTGAAGTTGCCCCCTTCGGGAAAATGTTGCTTTTCGACGCCTTAAACGAGCCGGAAAATGAATTTACTTTTATTTTCGACAAGGAAAATTATTTGGTCGGCGCGGTGTTTTACGGCAGTGAGGCGGCGTATTTGGTTAATTTTGTAACTTTTATAATCAACTGCAAAATTACCGGCGAACAACTTGACAAAATGATTTTCGCCTTCCCGAATCAAACTAACGAACTTCTTATGTTGCTTATTCCAATGATGAGCGGGCAAAAACTTATGTAAAATTAGAGGCGGATATTTTATGGCAATGGTAAAAGATTATCTTTACAACAAATTTAAACACGGAATTGACGCGGGAATTTTACAATACGGCGTTGGTCAAGAAACTGCATCAGCGGAAGTTGCGGAAGTTTTGGCGACTTCAAATTATGATTGGCTTTTTGTTGACGGCGAGCACGGAAGTCACAGCGTTCAATCAATTTTTGAAATTGCGCGTGCGATTGCGGCTTATGATATGACACCTGTTGTGCGTATTCCGCAGGCAGGAACAGGAATTTTTAAACAACTTTTGGACGGTGGGATTCAAAATATAATTATTCCGAAAGTTGATTATCCTGAAGAAGTCGAAAAAATTATGTATTGGGCGAGTTATCCGCCGCGTGGAAATCGTGGATTCGGAGCAAGTGCGGTTCGTGCAGGGCGTTTTGGGCGTCACGCTGATTATCTTGAACGCGAAACTCAAGAAATTTGTATAATTCCGCAAATTGAAAGCAAACTCGGCTACAAAAATCTTGATGAAATTGTAAAAGTTCCGGGCGTTGGAGCAATTTTCTTGGGTCCAATAGATTTGGCGGTTGATATGGGACACGATTTAAATATTTTCCATGAAGAAGTTGCAAACGCTATGGACGATATGATTATAAGAATTAAAAATCTTGGAAAACCGGTCGGAACAATCGCATTGACACCTGAACAAGCTAAACATTTTGCGGATTTGGGCGTAAGCTTTTTGGCAGTCGGCGCGGATACGGCATTTTTGACTCAAGCGGCAGATAATACTTTGAACACTTTTAAAAAAGCGATTGAAAGTTAAAAAATTTTTGCGAGAGATTTTTTTGTGCTATAATTTGAAAAAATTTTGGGAGGTACATTTATGAGCAAGATTGAAGAAAATATCAAAAATGCAAAACTTTTGCTTGAAGATGCGATGCCAAATCAAAATTATGATTTAATGCAAAAACTTCTCACGCCTGACGCCAAAATAAATCGTGCAGGTTTTGCAGATTTGTATGAAATGACAGGCGATTCAATTCCGCAAAAAGGAAATTTTGTCGAATGGTTAAAAGCCGGCTGGAAACCGCTTTCTTCAGCGTTGACTGAACAAACTGCAGAAACTACTGATGTTGTCGCTTATGAAAATACAGTTATCATGAAATATTTTATGACGGCGTTACATTCGGGAACTTTTGCCGGAGCTCCTGCGACAAATAATCGCGTGCATTGGGAAGAAATTTCAGTTTTGCATTTCAATGACGAAGGAAAATGCACGGACGGCTGGTTTATGTGTCAAGAATTGAGTTTGGCTCGGCAAATTGGTTATGATTTTAATTTGAAGAGGTAAAAATTTATGAAAACCATTCGACTTATCGCACCGATTTGGCAAGGCGGAGTTAATCCCGATTATTATTTTGGTGCAGAACTTTTGTCACATATCGTGCCGCCTTCAAATACTGCAGAAACTTTTAAAATTGTTGTTGACGATAATTTTGAAAAAAAATTGCCGCTTGAGAACGGAACTGAAGGAAAATCAGTGCAAATTTTTCAAATAAGGCAGATTGAAAATATTTTAAAAATAAAATCGCCGGATAAAATTATTGTACTTGGCGGCGATTGTTCAATTTCGCAAGCTCCATTTGATTATTTGAGCGGAAAATATGGAAAAAATTTCGGAATAATTTGGTTGGACGCTCACCCCGATATTTCCACCGTTGAAGATACAACGCACAATCACGAAATGATTTTGGCTACTTTAATTGCTTACGGAAAATCAGATTTTATTAAAGAAATGAAAAATCCTGTAGAAAAAAATCGCGTGATTTATGCAGGCTTGATTGAAAAAGAATTGAGGCATATTGACAGAGCCGCGAAAGAATTGGGAATAAAAATTGCGCCGCCGGAAGATTTAAAAAATGACAGCGAAATTATTTTGAAATGGATTTCTGAAAATAAAATTGAAAAAATTGCAGTGCATTTTGATTTAGACGTTTTGGACAGAGAAGATTTTCGTTCAAATACTTGTGCAAAGCCGCATACTACAAAAAAAGAATATGGCGCGGCAATGGGCGAACTTTATTTAAATGACGTGATAAGAATTTTATCAGACGTTGACAAAGTTGCGGAAATTGTCGGCTTGGCAATCGCTGAACATATGCCGTACGACGCGATAAATTTGCGAAACGGTTTATCTAAATTAAATATTTTTATAGCTTCATTTATGGTAATATGTTCATCTTCAGATTGACAATATATTTTTTTCAACTCGCCCATTTCCACTATACTACCATATGCATAAGGTATTTCTGAATATATTAGTCCCTTATCTTTAATACTATAATATTCATTATCATTTCGATCATAAAAAACATTGTATTCTTCATCATATCTACCAACTTCAACACGATTAAATACATATAAATATAAATTTTCTCTTATAAAGACTTTGTTTAATAAAACTGCTACATGTTTGTTATTCATAAAACCTAATTCCCCCTATAAATTGTTAATATTATTTAATTTCTTCTAGTCTAACACTAACTAATTTACTAACCCCTGATTCTT
>CALDHY010000103.1 GCA_937901445.1 uncultured Selenomonadales bacterium | reverse complement strand
ATTGGCACTTTCAAAAAAACAATTAAATAATTTAAATATATTAAATTATTTAGTGGGAAAAATTTTTTTTTCCCGCTAACGGTAAAAAAATTTTTCCTGACAGTGACGGTGAAGGAAAAAGTCAAATGATAATGGTTTTTAATAATTTAACACAATGTGTACAACATTATGGAAAAAAGTGGTATAATATCAGGGATAGAGTAGAAATGACGTTACAAGAATTTATGTTTAAAATGTGAAAATACTGTATAAACGTAATTCTATTTATAATTGTATTTAAGTTTTCCATACTAAAGAATTATTGTCGGCAGGTGTATTTTATGAATCGTGGGGAAGTTGCATTTGCTGAGTTTAGAGAGAAATTTAGAGGGGAATTAGCAGACAAATACATAAATTGTAAGAAATCTTTAACGGTGTATCACTATACAAATATGCAGGGATTTCAAGGGATAATAGAGTCGGGCAAGTTGTACTTTTCATCAATGAATGTTCTTAACGACGAAACAGAGGTGTATTATATCTGGCGATTAGTAAGTAAAAATATATAAACTTTATTCGATGATGGGGATGAAAAATATCGTGAATTCATTTGTAGATTTCTTCGTCATATCAAAATGGAGAAAATTTTAAATGAAAATGTATTGCCAGATTATAATTTGGAAGTTTATTCTGCCTCTTTTTCATTTTCTAAAGATTCTTTACTTAATTGGCGTGGATATGCAGATGGAGCAAGATTAGGATGCTGTGTATTGGACTATAGTCAATAAAGTGGACACAAATTTAGAAAAATTTTTTTAAAGTAATCGGATTCAAAATTATTGGGTGAAATAAAATTGTTAGCTGAATGAGGACGTTTGGGATTATAGAAACCATCAATGTATTCAAAAAGTGAAATTTTTAAATCATCGATATTAGAGTAAGTTTTTCTATTAGTTTCTTCGAGTTTAAGAAATTTGAAAAAAGATTCAGCAACGGCATTATCGTAAGGGCAACCCTTGCCGGAGAAAGATTGAACAACCTCGAATTCATCAAGGATTTTACGAAAAGCACAAGAGGTGTATTGAGAACCGCGATCCGAATGGAACATTAAACCTTTTGGAAAATTTCTTTTAGAATAAGCTTTTTTAAAAGTAGAGATAACTAAATCAGAATTTGGATGCTGTGAAATTTCCCAAGAAAGAATTTTTCTGGAAAAAAGATCGATGACAACACACAGGTAGTACCATTTATTACCAACTCTGATGTAGGTAATGTCACTAACCCAAATTAGATTAGGTAAACTTGGATTGAAATTGCGATTTAGCAAATTGTGATAATGCTTTTTAGAGGATTCATCAGAATAAGTAGGAGCTTTTTTGGAAAATAAAACAGGTAAATGCATAGAGCGCATAAGTCGCCGGACTCTGCCGGTAGAGATTTTAATGCCATATTCACTTTGCAGCATGTGAGTCATTTTCTTAACGCCGAGACGCTTTTTATATTTGCCGTGCAAGCAAAGAATATAAGATTTGATTTTCTTATTTTCTTTGAAACGAGTTGACTCAGCGGAAGAAAAATGCTTGTAATAAGTACTGCGGTTTACTTTTAAGACACGACATAAGGTTTTTATACTATGTTGAAATCTCAAGGTATGAACAGCCTCTAGCCTTTGTTTGAGTTTGGCGTGAATATGGCAATCGCTTTTTTTAGTATTAAGTTTTCCTCTTCGAGTTGCAAGAGACGTTTTTGCAAATCTTTAACTTGCTTAGCAGTCAAAATTTCGCCATCATCTGTTTCGACTGTGTTGTAAAGTTTAACCCATCTGCTTATGGCAGAAAGTGAAATACCGTATTCTTTTGAAATTTGCGACTGAGTTTTACCATTTTGAAACAGCATTACTATTGACTTTTTAAAGTCTTCGTCGTAGCTTTTGTGATACATTTTATTCCCTCCTTTGTGTCTACTAAATTTTACAAATAATGATTTTTTGTGTCCACTTTTTTAGTATACATCCATTTCGATCCTGAAAATAAAAACGGTACAGACGAATTTGATTTACTGATAACAACGGACGTTTTAGCCGAAGGCGTCAACTTGCACTGTGCAAATTCGCTGATAAATTATGACTTGCCGTGGAATCCTACAAGAATTATGCAACGAGTCGGCAGAATTAACAGAATAGGAACAAAGCACGAAGAAATTTTTGTTTTTAATTTTTTCCCAACGTCAGCTACAAAAAAGCATTTGTCATTGGAGGAAAGAATTTTAGAAAAATTGCAGATGTTCCACGAAACATTGGGCGACGATTTTAAATATTTGTCGGAAGCTGAAAATGTTTCGCCCAAAAATTTGTTTGATACGTTAAATGCCAATTTAAGCGGCGATGACGAAGAAATAAATCCCGAACTGGAATATTTGAAAGTTATCCGAGAAATTAGGGACAACGATAAATTACTTTTTGAAAAAATAAAACGTCTGCCGAAAAAAGCGCGTACAGGTAAAATTTCCGACAAAATTTCCGAAGAATCAACTCTAACATTTGCAAGGAACGGCGCATTAAAAACTTTTTTTCTGACAGGCGAAGAAACAACGCAACTTTCTTTTATCGAGGCAATGCAATTTATTTGTTGTGAACCGACGGAAAAAAGAATTTCTTTAGGCGAAAAATTTTTTGACCAATACAACGCAAATTGCAATGAATTTCAAAAAATGCTGGATGAAAATGAATCTGATACTTTGAATTTTGGCAATGCAATTCCGGCTAATGTAAAAAAAGTTGTGTCAACTTTAAAATCCCTTGCAAGAATTCCAGATTTTACCGACGACCGAGAAGAAATTATTCATAGAATGATAGACGCCTTTGCACGTGGCGATATTCCTGCAAGAGATACTCAAAAAATAAATCAGCTGACAAAGTCCGAAAAAAATCCGCTGTCACTGTTCAAAAAAATTTATGACATTGTGGACGACAGATATTTATTCGGACGTCAACAAACAGGAAATTTCAACTATCGCCAAAAACAAATTATTCTTTCTTGCAGTTTGAAGGGAGTTGATAAAATTGAGTAAGCAGAAAATTTTTGAAAATACTTTAAGCCACAGTTACAATCTTGAAGATTTTGCAAAATTCTCCCGCGAATTTTTAACGGGCTTGAAAATTTCATCAGTCACAGCACTTAAGCCGCCGCAAAATTTTTCTGAACACGTCAAAGAATTTTATGCACTCGGCAAATTGAATGATATTGCCGTTATTGCCATAAATCTCAACAAAAATAAATCTGTGGAGCGTGCGCGTTCCGTTCAAAGAAATTTTGTAAAAAAATTGCTTGAAAATAATTTTGAAGTTGACGGGGCGTTAGTCGCCTTTTATTCAGACGCCACGCCGGAAAAGTGGCGATTGTCTTTTGTCCGCCTTGAACACGAATTTATAGCCGGAAAAGGCGGAACATTGAAAATAACGCCCGCCAAAAGATACTCCTACCTTGTCGGCGAAAATGAACCCTGCGCGACTGCCTTACAGCAACTTTTCCCAATCTTTGAAAATGATTCAGATTGTGTTACTCTGAACGAATTGGAAGAGGCTTTCAGCGTCGAAAGAGTCACCAAAGAATTTTTCGACAAGTACGCAGAAAAATTCTATCAAGTCAAAAAATATCTTGAAGAGAATGAAGATTTTTTGGCAGAATCTGCAACGCACGGATTTACCGCTGAACAGTTTGCAAAAAAATTGTTGGGGCAAATTGTTTTTTTATATTTTCTGCAGAAAAAAGGCTGGCTCGGCGTTGAAAAAAATTCAGAATGGGGAACCGGCTCACCTAATTTTATGCGGGATATTTTTAAAAACAATCAGTCAAGCGGAAAAAATTTTTTTGGTGAAGTTTTAGAGCCGCTTTTTTATACCGCGCTGAATGTTGATAGAAGTAGCCAAAATGATTTATACCCCAAATTAAATTTGCGTATACCGTTTTTGAACGGCGGACTTTTTGAGCAACTCGACAATTACGACTGGCAAAAAAATAATTTTTCCATTCCCAACGAAATTTTTTCAAACGAAAAAGAAAAAGACAGAGATGCCGACGGGATTTTAGATATTTTTGACAGATACAATTTTACGATTAACGAGGACGAGCCGACAGAGCGCGAAGTTGCCATTGACCCCGAAATGTTGGGGAAAGTTTTTGAAAATCTTTTGGACGTTAGCGACAGAAAATCTAAAGGCGCGTACTATACGCCGCGTGAAATTGTCCATTATATGTGCCGTGAAACGCTGATTAGCTATCTTGTCGAAAAAAGCAAAATTTCTGAAGACGCCATTAGGAATTTCATTTTGTACGGCGATTATTTCAAAGACGAAGACATTTTAAACTTCGCCGAAAATCGAAATTTGCAAATAGCCGAAGAAATTTTCAGCCCCGCCCAAAATATTAACCGCCTTGCCGAATTGGATAAATTTTTGCAAGATGTCAAAGTGGCAGATTTGGCAGTTGGCTCCGGCGCATTTCCTCTCGGTATGCTCAACGAAATTACAAAAGCCCGCGAAGTTTTGACGACGTATTTAAATTTGGGCAAGCCGAAAAAAATTACGCGCCGTCTTTACGATTTAAAAATTGAGACAATAAAAAATTCCATTTTCGCCTGTGACATTGAGCCAAGCGCAGTTGATATTGCAAAATTGCGCCTGTGGCTGACCATTGTTATTGAAGATGAACCGACCGCCGACAAAATTTCTTTCAGACCTAAGCCCCTGCCAAATTTGGACAGTAACATTATCTGCGGCAACAGTTTGATTGATGAGTTTGAAGGCGTCCCGCTCATTAAAACCAGTCAATTTCTCAAAAACGAACAGAAGGGCGAAATTTCACTTTTGCAAACTGAATTTGACATAAATTTATTGAATATCATTGCGTGGCAGGACAAACTTTTTTTTGAAACCAATCACGACAAAAAAGAGGAAATTCGCCGACACATTCGCAACTTGTACAATGAAACCGTTATCAAGCAAATTGGCGGCGAAAAATCCGCACTTGCTAAAAACTACGAAATTGCCGCGCAGAAAAAATCTTTGCCGTTTATCCTCTGGCAACTCTATTTTCCAAAAGTTTTCAAAGATAACGGCGGCTTTGATATTATCATTGGCAACCCGCCTTACGGGGCGAAAATTTCTGACGCCGATAAAAAATTTTTCAAAAAAACTTACGCCTGCGCCAAAACTGTCACCGGCAAGCAAAAAGGCTCAACCGATACCTTTGCATTGTTCATTGAAAAAAGTTTTCGCCTCTGCAACAAAGGCGGCATCGTCAATTTGATTGTTCCAATGAGCGTTACTTCAAGCGATTCAATGACTGCCCTGCATAACCTGCTGGAAAAAAATTGCAAAGTTATTCGCGTTTCCTCTTATTCCAACAGACCAAAACAAATTTTTGACGCGGCTTGTATACGGACTTCAATTTTTGGTTTTCAAAAAACTTTTTCGCCGACTGAAAATCTTTTCACAAGTAAAATTATGCGCCGCAACGAAGAAAACACCATTAAAAACATTATCGACGATTTAAAATTTGTAGATTCGCTGAAATTCAAATTGCCGGGACGTTATCCCAAAGTTGGAACGAGGCAACAGCTTGAAATTATTAAAAAAATGTTTTCATTCAACAAAAAAATTTCTGACTACGCGGACGAAAACGGCAAGCCATTTTATTATCGAACTTCCGGCGGCAGATATTTCAATGTTATAACTGACTACTCAACAGGTTCATCAAAAGAAAAACCTTACAGCGTAGACAAAAAATTTACAAAAGTTATTGCCGCTGTGTTGAGTACAAATTTATTTTGGTTTTATCAGCAAGCCTACACCGATGGACTTCATATCAAGCAAAGTGAACTTGAAACTTTTCCGCTTTTCGATTTGGAAAAAGTATCAGCCGAAAATTTGGCGGCGGTCGGCAAGTTGTACGACGAATATTTAACCGACATTGAAAAAAATGTTACCGTTCGCACTTCTTCGGCTAAGTCTTCTTACAATGTGGCGACTTTCAAAAATTACAAGTTGAGCAAGTCGAAGAATTTAATTGACAAGCTTGACGACGTTATAGGAAAATTTTATGGCTTGACGGACGAAGAAATAAATTTTATCAAGAATTTTGAATTGGAAATTAGAATCAGTGAAGTTGAGGAGGAAAATTAAATGAATCAGCGTTGGACTTTACACGTTGAAAATTTTGCGCGTATCGAGTCGGCAGATATTGAAATTGCTCCGCTTATGTGTTTCATTGGCGACAATAACAGCGGAAAATCTTACGTTATGAGCTTACTCTGGGGAATTTTGTCAAATAGTGATTTATTTTACAGACAATTTAAAACAAGCAGCACTTATGATAAGTGTAATCAATGGTTGTCTCAAGTTATCAAAAAGAAAAAAATTGTCATTGAAGATGAAATTGAACAAATATATTTGCAATGGTTCAACGAACTTTTATTTGACAATAAAGAGGAACTGGTTAAACGCATTTTCAATAATGAAAATATTGATATTGGAAAATTAGAATTGTTACATTTTAGACGTCTCAAAAAATTAACTGTAGATTTTAACAGATCTATTAAATTTAGCGTCAGTCATATTCAGGAAATAGATGTTTTGGAATATGAAGAAACCGATAGAATCGGAATTACACTACCTATTTCTTCAGAAAATTTGGACATTATTTATTGGAAGTCCAACGTCTTTATTTGTTGGAATATAATTATGATGGGATTGACAGATATTTTTCCTCCAGAAGGAATAACTTCACAGGCTGTATATCTTCCCGCATCAAGAACTGGATTTTTGTTGGCACGTCGCGAAATTGTTAGCAAATCTATTGAATCTTTATATTCATTACCAAATTATGACAGTATCCATCAAGAGAGTTTAACCGCTCCGTATATTCAATTTTTACAAATAATGAACAACTTAAAGGATTCAGATAACTCATATGACAAAAAAAATACGCCTTTAATTGAATTTTTACAAGATGAAATTTTACATGGTAGCGTAATTGTAAAATCCAATGGAAAAATTATTCGCTATTTACCAGATGATATTGAGGGAAAAGAATTTTCAATGAGTATAACATCATCGGTAGTAACCGAAATCACAGCATTATTATTACTCTTAAAAGATAAAACACCACTTAAACTTATCATTATTGAAGAGCCGGAAGCTCATTTACATCCAGCACTTCAGAAAAAAATTGCTCAGCTTTTAATTCATTTTGTTCATAGCGGAATTCCAATTTGGATCACTACTCACAGCGATACGATACTTCAACATTTTAACAATATGATTAAGTTGAATAATCGTTCTAGCGAACGTGAGGAACTTATGAAGGAATTTAATTATTCGGAAAAAGATTTACTTAATCCTTCAGAAATCAATTTATATCAATTTGAACGTGGAGAAAAGCACACAACCATTGAAAAGCTGGAATCTGGAAGATACGGATTTGTCGGAAATTTATTCAACAAGGCTATCGATGAACTTGTCAAGGAAATTTATGCTTTTCAGGAGGTTGAATAGTGGCTATCGAAGGAAGAGTTCAATACGCGTTGGATAATTTTTTGAAACCCGAATATTTTGAATCTCAAAAAGAAACTTATGAACTCCTTGAAAAAGATAATGCTGGTAAAGCACGAATTTTTTTAAATGTCGGCACTTCAGATAATATTTGCGTGAAAAATTATGATGATATTCCAGATTGGGAAATTCTTCGTGAAGAGAAAATATTTCATATGCGGAAAAGCATCGACCATTTTATACTGCGAAAAATTGTCGGCGTTTGGGAACTTCATATGATTGAAATTAAAAAAACCGTTTCTTCCAATACTTGGCAAGACGTAAAACTTCAAATGGGCATTTCATATTTTAAAATCAAAGCCTTATTAACTTTTTTAGGAATTTCTGTTCAAGATGAAAATATTCTTATGTACACGGCATACAGTGAAGATAAACTGGTTGCCAACGATTCACAATCCGAAGGAGTTACTGCCAAAACATTTAAGACAGGCAAACGGTTGATGCACGATTAACCGCGCCGCCGCACACTCGTGACTTTAGTCGTGAGTTAGGCGGCGCAACATAGACAATTTTTTCCTACTATGCTAAAATATTTTTGCAACTAAAGAAATACTGAAGAAAGGGGAAGCTTGCTAAGATAAAAATCGAAATGACTGACAGGTTTTTTAGCAAGAATCAAGTTGGTGTGTCAACTTCTGCTCGTATAGCATCGGAGGAGTAAAAGTACTAGTGTACGAACACACTAAACCGTAGGAACTACGGGGATAGCTTGGTAATGAAGTGAGCAATGGCTTACTAGTCCCAAGAACCCCGCGATTTTAATCGTGGGAGGTTCAGTTTGAGGGAAATATATACCTTAAAAAATTTAAACACGTGAAAATTAAGTTAGAACCTGCTCCAGACAATATTCCAGAATGTATATTCACTCTAACTTGAAAGTATTCCAAAGAGTATTTGAAATAATAATTTTACTGTGATACAATAACAAAAATTTTTGTTGCCCTAAGCAACAAAAGCCCTAAGTGTCTGTAAACACTCAGAGCCTATCTTGTGAATCTCATCCATTCACTCGAAAACCTTCCGGCTTTATTGCCACTTACTCGGAACTTTGTCTTTTCAGTTCCGCCTATTATAGCGCAGTAAATTTTGACTTGCAAATATATATTTAGGTTTTTCCAAAGATGACATTCACAAGTTTGTGATTGTCATCTTTTGCTTTTTCAAGGAGGTGTTCATTTTGGAGAAAAAAAGAAGTCCGCCAAGCGAACAAAAAATTTCAAACTTTATAATTGCATCGATATTCTATCAGAAAAAATTTTCTACGGCAAAAAAACTGAACTAACTATGACACTTGATAAAGTGTACGGCTTAGGAAAATTTTAATCTGTAGGAGGAAAAAACTAATGACATTAGATCAAGTGATAACAGAATTGAAACTCCGCCAAATTCCCGAACAATGGCTTGAAAAAGTCAAGCACGGTTATAAATGTATTGGTTGTGGAAACGGTAGTGGTAACGATGGAACAGGTGCGGTATTGTCGGAAGATGCGACGCGACTTTTATGCGGAAAATGTGCTAAAGGTTTTTCATATATCGACGTTGCCGCTCACCACTACAGCATTGATTTAACAAACTTTGTAGACAGTGTGAAAAAAATTTGTGAAATTG
>CALDHY010000102.1 GCA_937901445.1 uncultured Selenomonadales bacterium | reverse complement strand
CTCAAATGGGGGGGGGGTAAGGGAAAGTGAAGAAAACAATTTTAGAAATGTTAAGAACCGCCGACGCAAAATTTGTTTCCGGTGAAAGTATCGCCGAAAAGTTAAAAGTTTCAAGGACGGCAATTTGGAAACATATTCAAGGATTGAGAAAACGCGGTTATCAAATTTCAAGCAGTGAACGGCTCGGCTATAAGTTGGACGCCTTGCCGGATTTGCTTTTACCGGAAATTGTCCAGTACGAATTGAACACGAAAATTATTGCCGCTGCCGATGTGCCGATAGTTTATAAAGACTTTGTTAAATCGACGAACGAACTTGCAAAGAGATTAGCGTATCAAGGCGCGGCTGAAGGTACGGTTGTTGTGGCTGAAGAACAAACCGGCGGCAAGGGCAGGCTTGAACGAAGTTTTTTTTCGCCAAAAGAAAAAGGTATTTGGTTTTCAGTAATTTTGCGCCCGCCGTATTTGCCGAAAGATACGCCGAAATTTACGCTTATGGCGGCAGTCGCAGTTGTAAAAGCGATTGAAAGATTTAATCTGCGCGCCGGTATAAAATGGCCCAATGATATTATGTATAACGGGCGAAAACTTGTAGGGATTCTAACCGAAATGAGCGCGGAAATTGGACACTTGAATTATATTGTTGTCGGAATTGGAATTAATGTAAATGTGAAGCGTGAAGAATTTCCTGAAAGTATCCGTGAAATTGCGGCGTCACTTTCTGAAATGAACGGCGAAAATTTAAATCGTATAGAAATTTTCCGTGCGATACTTGAAGAATTTGATAATTTGTACGTTGAAAATAATTTTGAGGAAGTTTTTAAAATTTGGCGACAATACAATATCACACTCGGCGAAAAAGTTACGGTGTTTTCGGCAGAAAGCGGCGAAATTTTTACAGGTACGGCGATTGATATTACTGAAGACGGCGCGTTGGCGGTTGAAACCGGCGGCGAAAAGAAAATTGTTTACGCGGGCGACGTTTCAATCAGACCCGCAAAATAAAAACAAACCGTTACAATAACCGACAAAATAAAAAAGGCAGTTACAATGACTGCCCATTTTTTTTACGTTCAATGAATTTCGCCGTTACGGATGAGTTCACGTGCCGCCTTGCCGCTCAAATGTTCAATTTCTAAAACCATTACGGCGGTTGCTTTTAACTTGCCGTGAATTTCTGTATTGCGTTTTTCAGTGTCAACGGCGGGCGAATATTTTTCCGCCAAAAGGTTAAGTCCCAAAATTTTTTCATCGTCATTTTCAGCCATTCTGATTTTGCCGAAAACTATTGCACTTGTGAAATAAGTTGTAAATTCTTCAGCAATAACTTCGTGCCTGTCAACCACGCAGAAAGAAACTTTGTCGTTGTTTTTAATTGCGTCGAGTTTGTGTCCGGTAATTGCGCTGTGAAAATAAATTTTGTTGTCAGAAACGGCGTAGTTAATCGGTACGGCGTAATTATAGCCGTCATCGCCGGAAAGTGCCAAAACTCCATGGGAGCCCTCGCGCAGGATTTTTTCGGCGGTTTCATTTTCTAATTCACATTTGACGCGGCGCATTTTTCTAAACATAAAAAATCACCTTCCGGCTGAAATTCCGTCTTTGATAAATTCGGCAAGTTTGGCAGTTTCTTTATCGGCAATTTCAAGGTTGGCAAGTTCTTTTCGGCATTCCTGCAAGCCGTGAATTGCCGCCTCAAGTTGTTGCAGAGTAATTATATCTTCACTTTCGACGATTTTTTTTAAAGACATTTTACAGCTGTTTGAAAGTTTTGTTCGTAAATCTGCGCGACGTTTATTGTTTTTTTCGATAGCCGCCGCCAAGTTCAATAATTGTTCCATTGTATGAACTGCCGCCATATAATCATATTTCATTTGCGCGTTTAAAGGTATTAACTTGCCGTCAATCGCAATTCCGCCTTTTTGCAGCGGTTCTTTAAATCTGTCAATCGTAGCCATTGGTACAGCTCCTCATAATTTTTTGAAAAATTATATCAAAATTTGCGCAGTTTGCAACTTGAAAATTTTTTGTACAAAATATTTTCGTTCCTGAACTAAATAAACCGCCGAGAATGCATTTAAAGCCGCCTGTAAGCCGCTTTCAGATATTTTTTGATAATTATACATAAAAAAATAAAAGGCGCGCCTGAAGCCGTTTAAACGCGCTACACGCCGTTTTCATTAATCTTGATTAACATAACCGCAAATTAAAATATCACTGCCAATTTTTCCGGCGGTTAAATTTTCCAACTCTACCGCGTCAATTAATTTTTCAAAGCCGCCGCCTTCAACCGGCGTTAAAGAATTTTTGCCGCCAATAATTTTTGGTGCAACGAAGGCAAAAACTTTGTCGATTAAACCTGCGCGAAACATTGAAAAATTTAAAGTGCCGCCGCCCTCCAAAAGTACAGAGGTAATTTCACGGCTTGCAAGTGCAGCCATTAAAATTTTTAAATCAACTTGACTTTCGCCCGCAATAATAATTTCTGCGCCCAAATTTTGAAGTGCGGAAATTTTTTCAGTTGGAGCGTTTGAAGTAACGGCGATAATATTTTTTGCCGCGCCGTCATTCAGAAATTTAGAATTAAGCGGCGTCCTTGCCATACTGTCAACAATAATTCGCACGGGATTTTTGCCGTTGTCAATACGCGCAGTTAAGCTTGGATTATCAGCCAAAACTGTACCGATACCAACCATAATTCCATCGTTAATATCGCGCAGGTGGTGTACAAAATTTCTGGATTCTTCGCAACTTATCCATTGACTTTCGCCCGTAACGGTTGAAATTTTGCCGTCCAAACTGCAAGCAAATTTCGCAGTTACGAACGGAATTTTTTTTGTGATATATTTTAGAAAAACTTCATTCAATCTGCGCGATTCACTTTCCAAAATTCCAACTTCCACTTCAATACCGGCGGCTTTTAAAATTTCAATGCCGCGCCCTGCAACAAGCGGGTTAGGGTCTTTCATTGCAACTACAACTTTTTTAATTCCCGCGTCAACAATTTTGTTTGCACAAGGCGGCGTTCGTCCAAAATGACTGCACGGCTCCAACGTCACGTACATTGTAGAATTTTTGGCAAGTTCGCCCGCCATATTCAGCGCGTGAATTTCTGCGTGCGGTGTACCGGCTTTTCTGTGCCAACCTTCAGCAATTATTTTCCCGTCTTTGACGATAACCGCGCCGACCATTGGATTTGGTGAAACGCGCCCTTCAGCGTTTTTCGCAATTCGCAACGCCTCCGCCATAAATTTTTCGTCTGCCAAAAAATTTCCTCCTCAAAATTTTTTCAAATTATACAATAAAAAAAGAGCGGCTTAAACCGCCTTATTAGGGATTAGCGGCTAGGGATTAGGGATTTGAAAATTTTTTTATTGAAGTAAACTTAAAACTCTGCCGCCGTTTTGATTCGCCTGTGCAATTACAGCCTGCGCGGCTTGCGAAAGTACATTTGCCTTTGTGTACTCTGAAAATTCCCGCGCCATATCTGCATCACGAATTGTTGACTCGGCGGCTTGCGTATTTTCGGCGGCTGTCGTCACATTTTCAAGCGTGTATTCAAGGCGTTGCAGATACGCGCCAATATTCGTTGCTTGGTCAAGCGCGTAATCAAGCGCGCCGTCAATCACTCGAATTGCAATGTTTGCATTTTCCCGCGTCCTCAAATTTATATCGTCAAGCGTCAAATTTTGCACTTCGTCAAGCAATTCTTGAAAAGTTCGGTATTTATCGGCGTCATTTTGCAGATTTACAAGCCGTTCATTATCTGCCTCGCTCGGAACTTTACCGCGCAAAGATGAAGTGTGCATATCGCCAATACTGAAACTCATAGACTGCCCCGCCTTGTCGCCGGTATGAAATACAAAATTGCTTGCAAAAGTCGCCGCAATTTCAACAGTTTCAGTTACAATTTCTGCAACGGTCGTTGTTGTCGGTACTTCAACGGTTTCAGTAACGGTTGTTGTGGTTTCAACTTCGCGGGTTTCAGTAACGGTTTCTATACCCGGTTCAGTCAGCTCGGTTGATGATGTTAAACCGGTTACAAGATTTTCTACACCTGTAGCGATTGTTCCACGAACATTACCCCTATAACCTGCACCAATTCTTGCGCCTAATGATGAAGTAGCATTAACAGTAGCAGTATTACCAATCGTGATATTTCCAACAGAACCTTGATAACCGCTACCTATTCCTGCTCCACCCATTGAAGTAGCATTAATCTTGACGCTACCGCCTATGTTAATATCTGCAGTGGAAGTTTCAGAAGCATCTGTTCCAATGGCAGCACCTCGACCACCGGAGGCAGTTATTGTTCCCGTGCCAATTATATTCAAGCCGCCGCCGATATTAATTGCGGCAGGCACATTCGCAGTAGTAAAATTATTATTACCAACTGCAATCAGCGTATTTGTACCACTGCCAAATTTTATTGCGTTAATATTGGAGCTGTTATTTATCTGTAAATTTTCAATCCAAAGATTAGCATTGCTTGCCGTAACGTTAATTTGTGCGTTTGAAAGTGTTGAGCCGCTACCCATGATTTTTACATTTTGCGCGGCAACATTCAGCGTACCTGTAAAATCGCTTGCAAGCTGATAAATACCGTCCGCCGTGATAGAATCGCCGTTATTGATTGTAATTGGATCGGTCGTTGTAATTGTGGTTGTCGATTCAACAGTTGTTGTAGTTTGAACTTCGCGGGTTTCAGTAACAGTTGTAGTAGTTTCGACGGTTGAATAAACAGTTTTAGTTTGAGTGGCGGTCGTGGCGTCTTGAACTACTGTAGAAATTGTGCCGTTAAGCAGATTTTTGCCGTTGTAGTTGGTAGTCGTGGCAATGTCATTGATACTGTACAGCGATTGGTCAAAATTTTTCTGAAGAATTGCGCGGTCGTCGTCGGTATTCGTATCTGTTGCCGCGTTTATCGCAAGTTCTTTCAAATCGCGCAGGATTTTCACAATATTTTCTACCTCCCCACATAATTTTCAGCAACGCCGCGCCATTTTGGATATTTTCTGTATCTTGATTGAGACTGCGAATTTGAGTTTGCATTCTTTCGCTTACGGAATAACCGGCAGTGTCATCTTGTGTGGAATTAACTTTTTGCCCGCTTGCGGCTTCTTTAAGGTTTTTGGTAGCCTTGTTGTTGTTGCCGTTCAGCTCGCGCAGTGCAAGTTGAGTTTCAGGGTTATATCTGATTGAAAATGGCATAAAAATCCCTCCTTAGTATTACAAAAATTATATCGACAGCCGCAAAAATTTTCGTAAATTATTTTAAAAAGCCGTTAATAATTTGTTCTTCAGCTTCACTTTCAGTAAGTCCCAACGTCATCAATTTAATAATTTGTTCGCCCGCAATTTTACCTATTGCCGCCTCGTGTACCAACATTGCATTGACGTTATTTGCCTCAAGCGAAGGTACGGCTAAAATTTTTCCTTCGTCCATAATGATTGAATCGCACTCTGTATGCCCGTTACAAGCCGCGTTGCCAACTATGCACAAGTCCAATTTTTGAAAAGATTTATTTCTTGCTACGCCGCGTGAAACAACGTCCGCCGCCGAATTTTCGCCATTCAAAATAATTTTGTACGCGCTGTAAGCATTTTGTTCGCCGTGCGTCATAAGCCTTTCACGGACAATCAATTTTGCGCCGCCGGAAAGTTCAGCCGTTGTAGTACGGTTCGTTGAATCGACGCCCTTAATTTGTACCATTTCCATTTCCATAAAGCTGTCATCATTCATTGTAACTTCAGTAACGGGGTTTAAAATTCGCTTGCCCGTGCCGTTGCCGCTGCCGTAATGCTTTTCAACGTACTTGACTTTGGAATTTTTACCGACAAAAAATCTGTGTACGCCGTCATGCTCGGAATTTGCACTTCCGCAGTTGTCAATCCCGCAACCTGCCACTATTACCACGTCGCAATTTTCGCCAATGTAAAAATCGTTGTACACCGTTTCAGTTAAGCCGCTCGCACTCAACACGACGGGAATATGAACGCTTTCATTTTTGGTATTCGGTTTAATGTGAATGTCAATGCCCGTGCCGTCCGCCTTTGAAGTAATTTCAATATTGGCGGTGTTTTGACGCCCGGCAAGTTGAGAATTTGCCCTGAAATTGTACGCGCCGATTGGAACTTTATGCAGTCCCGCCACTTCCGCTATTAAACGTTTTTGTATTTCGTCAAGTTGAAACATTTTTCTACCTCTTCAATTTGTCACATTCTTTGATAACATTTTCGCTGTTGATAATTTCCGGCAAAATGGTTTTGGCGTCGCCGTGCTTTTTAATTTGCCCGTCAGCCAACACAATTATTTCATCTGCAATACTCAAAATTCTTTCTTGGTGCGAAATAATAATAATTGAGCTGTCAGAAATATTTTTGCGCATATCTTCAAAAATTTGTATCAGATGTTTAAAGCTCCATAAATCAATCCCCGCTTCAGGTTCGTCAAAAATTGAAAGTTTGGTTTTACGCGCTAAAATCGTTGCAATTTCAATTCTTTTAAGTTCGCCGCCGGAAAGTGAAGAATTTACTTCACGGTTGATATAATCCCGCGCACAAAGTCCGACTGCTGAAAGATAATCGCAAGCGTCGTTGAATTTTAATTTGCCGCCCGCCGCCAATCTCAACAAGTCGAAAACTTCAAGCCCTTTAAATTTTACAGGTTGCTGAAACGCGAAACTTATTCCCAACTTTGCGCGTTCGGTAATATTTTTTTCGGTAATGTCTACGCCGTCAAAAATAATTTGCCCGTCGGTAGGTTTTTCAATTCCTGCGATAATTCTTGCAAGCGTCGATTTGCCGCCGCCGTTCGGTCCCGTTATTACAACGAATTTATTATTTTCCAGCGTCAAATTTATCCCGCGTATTATTTCAATCTGTCGATTTTCTTCAGTCACGCTGAAGGTTATATTTTTTAATTCAAGCAATGTTAATCTCTCCTATTTTTAAAATTACGTCAAAGTCTCAATTTCGGCGATAATTTTTTCAATTTCAATTCTTGTAGAATTTTCGCGCAGGTTTTTATAAAAATTTTCCTTGTGAATTACAATTTCATTTATAAATTCCGCCGCGTAGTCAGCGAACATTCCAACTTCGTCATACAGCCGCCAAAAATTTTCCACGCTGTCAGCCGTTTCAATATCGTATTCGACGCGGTGAATTATCCTTGCAAATTCTGCGCGAAATTCAGGCGTGTACATAGATTTTAACAGCGATAATTCAGGGATTGAACGCGCCGCCCGTACCTGCCAAATTTCTACTTCCAAATCGTCGCCGTAATTTTCAAAGCCGCACTCAATCAATTTTTCCAAAAGTTTTGGCGGAGCTGATTTTATTACCGGCGAAAATTTCACGTCTTTATAAAATGACGCAAATAAAAGCCGTTCAAAATTTGTGCGCGTGTAAAATCTTGAAACAATCCCGTTAAACCAGCCGTCCATAAGCTTTTCTAAAATTTTCCAGTGCCGAATGTTTCTGAAACTCGTCAAAAAAATTCCCGTCTGCTTAATATATCTTGAAAATCCCGCTGCTATATCCTGCGGATTTACTACAACTTCCAAAGTTAAATCGCCAATTATTAAATCAAAAAATTCTAAGTCAAACGGCAAAATTTCCTCTCGATAATCCATTACAAAAATTTTGGCGCGTTCGTCAAAAAAATCTTCTTCAGTCGTAACAAAAAAAATTTCGGCGTCGGGAAATCTTTCAGCCAAAATTGAAATGTATTCGCCGCTTTCCACAATTAAAATCTTGTCAAAAAAATCATCGCCAAAAATTAAATCTGTCAACATTAAAAAGCACTCCAAAATATTTTTGAAATTATAAATCCTCTTTGAACTTTTGGCAAACTTTTAATAATAGTGCTAACTTTACAACTTAAAATCTAACTGTTAAAATTTTACCAAATTGAAAGGAGAAATGAAAATGAGCAGTTGGGAACAAAGCAAGCAAGATTTTATTGACAAACTTTCAAACGCCGACCGCACTTTCAGCGAAATTTTTGAAGTCGACAAAGAGGGCTTGGTTGTACAAGGCGCGGAACGCGAGGAACTTGCAAAACTTCAAGCGGCTAACAAAGTAATTTTGAAAAAATTGAGCAGCCGTGAATTTACGGTGGCGATTGTCGGACTTGAAAAAGCCGGCAAGTCTACACTTGGAAACGCGCTGATTAAGGCAATGGTACTGCCGGAATATTCCGAGCGTTGCACTTACACTACAACCGAAATTCGCTCCGGCGATACAGATTTAGCTGAAGTTTATTTTTACAGCCGCGACGAATTTAATAAAAATTTCAAGCGTATGTTAAACGACGTCAAATACCCTGACGCGGCAGATTTTTTCACAATGACGCTTGACGCCTTCAATAATTATTGGCGCGCAGTTGAAACGGACCCCGAACGCCAAAATATTTTTATGGTACACAACGGCACAACCGCCGAAGATATTAAAGCGATTCTTGAAGGCAAACAAAAACTTTTGCCGCTTTTAGGGCACGCCACAATGACTTTCGGCGCGGAATATTGGACGGGCGGCGACGAATTCAACGAATTTAAAACTTATATTACAGGAATGAGCGGCAAAAATCCCGACGGCTCCGTTATTCGTCAACCGCACCCCTACGCCGTCAAAAGCGTTACAATTCGTTCAACTCAACTTGCAGAAATGAGCCACCTTGTACTTTATGACGTGCCGGGCTTCGATTCTCCAACTGATTTACACAAACGCCAAACTGAAGAAATGTTAAAAACTGCCGACGCAATTATTTTGGTTACGAATGTTGGCGACAGACCGAATTTAACCGGTACTCAACTTGATATGTTGCGCAAAGGGCAAGACGCTGACGGTATTAAACTTAGCGCAAAATGTTTTGTTTTCGGTAATAAAATCGACCGCGCCGCTGATTCTCAAACTGCAAGAAATAATTTTGCCGCGCTGAAAAATGAATCAGTCAACAAATATCAAATTGCCCTCGATAACCACGTTATAGGCGGATCTGCGCGAGCATTTCTTGAAAGACAAGGATTAATGGCGGGCGACGTTGCAAGCCGCGTTATTGATGAATGGCAACTTCCCGACGGTGACGGCGTACCGGTTTTACATAAAAAAATGCAACAGTACTATGACAATGACCGCTTTGAAGTTATCAAACGCCGCGCAGAATCTACCTTGACGCAAACGCAGGAAGTTTTGAGGAATTTGCTTGAACGCTACGACAGCGGCGAATTAAACTACACCGACGTTAGCGCAGAAATTTTAATGGAAATTCAAAGTAAACTGCCGCGCTTCATTCAAGAATCTAACAGAATTACCAAAATTCATACCGGCGAAATTATAAAATCTGCGCCTTTCACAAACGCGCTTAAAGCCGAAATTGAAAATATTTACCCGCTGTCTGACGCCGAATATACACAAAATTTAATTCAGGATATTGAATACAGTTTGGCGATTGACCCTGACGGTATTTACCCCGCCACCACGATTAACGGCAATGTTCGTGATAAGCTCGGCAAAAAATATGTTGAAAATATCGTTACGAACGCCTCAAAACTTACAATCAAGAAACAGGATGATTTAAGAATTGCGCTTGTTGAATCATTCTTGAAAATTATGGGAATGGAAGACGGCACGCCACACCGCGCCGCGCTTGAAAAATCTGTCAACAAACTTTTTGACGGTATGCTGATTCAAGACGGCTCCATTTGCAATTTTAATTCATTGGTTGAACGTTTTGTAACTACGTTGATTCAAACTTTAATTTCAACGCCGTTTGCTGAAGATGAACGCTTGAATAAAGTTAAAGCAACTTTCGCCGAATTGGTTTCGCTTGCAGTTTATTACAATATGCCAATGACTGATTTGGTTAATGTAAGTCGCGCAGGAAATAATTTCTTTTCAAAAATTTTAGTTCATGAAACACTTGACGCCGCACCTGAAACTGTTGCAAAGCCGAATAATCCAAAAACAGTAAGCGATAATGAAAACTTTTTGCGCGGGGTTTTTGAAGATAATCAGGACGCCGTGCAAATGGATATTAATTCTCTGCCGCTTAAAAAATGGGCTGAATCTGTAGCCGCCGCCGGAATTAATTTGGTTGACGTGCAAGCTGACGCAAGAATTAAGGGCAAAGATAAACTCGGCAACAAGTTGGAAAATCTTTTCTACGATGACAGCTGGAAAACTTTCCCGCCCACAAAACGTATTCAAGCGATAGAAAAATTGTTGGGCAACTATTCAACGCCCGATTCAACTGCTGATACTGCCGCGCACGCCGAATTTAACCTTGAGGGACTTCATGAAATGGCGCGCAAAATTAAACGTATGCAAAGCAAGGAAGATATGGTTGCAACGCTTGACGCTGATATTGAAATACTGCGCGATATTACGTCAAAGGCGGTTATCAATGCTATTGGACTTGAACGCGCCTTTATTTCCGTCGTTACAAAAAATGTTGAGCTTATCCGTGAACACTTGCAAGCCGGTGAAGGCGCAAAAGAATTTCGTGCGTGGATTCGTAATAACGCCACACTTTTAATGCCTGCGCAGTTTGAACAGATTATCGAACAGGGCGCAATTCGTGAAAATAGAAAAGCCATCGTCAACGCTATTAAAGTTATGCAAAATAAACTTGACTTTTAAATTTTTTCAGGGGAAGGGAGACACCCGAAAAATTCGCTAAAAATTTGAAAAATCCTTTGCTTTTTGAAATATATACAAGTCTTTTAGAAGAAAAATTTTTTCGACAAAAAAATAACCGCTCCAATTCGAGCGGCTTTTTTATTTTTACTGTCTTACCATAGAATTAATAGTGAGCGGCATACTGTCAAGCGGCAGTTGTTTTAAGACTGCGCCGCAGTCAAACGCAGATTTCGGCATACCGTAAACGGCAGAAGTTGCCTCATCTTGCCCTAATGTCAACGCGCCTTTATTTTTCATAGCTAAAAGCCCCGCCGCGCCGTCTTTACCAATTCCCGTTAAAATGACGCCCAACGCCTCCGCGCCGACCAATTCTGCCACTGAAAAAAATAAAATATCGACTGCCGGTCTGCAAGAATGTACCGGCGGAGCCATAAAACATTTTATTTGCAAGTTTTCATTTTGCTTGATTAATTTCATATGCAAGCCGCCCGGTGCAATGTACACGCAGTCCGGCTTTACAAGTTCGCCGTCTTCAGCCTCCTTAACTGTCAACGCACTTTCTTTATTCATTCGTTCGGAAAACATTCTGGAAAAGCCCGCCGGAATATGTTGAACGACGACTATTGGCGGGAACGGCGGCTTTAATTTTGGCAAAATTGCTGATAACGCCTCCACGCCGCCTGTTGATGATCCCATTGCCACTAATTTTATTTTTCTCGCCAATATCATCGCCCCCTTTCAAATGTTTAACGCGGCTTTGCAAAAATCATTCTGCCGGCTGAAGTTTGCAACGCAGATGTAACCTCAACTGAAATTGTCCTGCTTAAATATCTGTGCCCGTTTTCAATAACAATCATTGTGCCGTCGTCAAGATACGCCACGCCTTGTCCCGGCTCCTTGCCGTCACGTACAACTTGAACTTTCATAGTTTCGCCGGGAATTACAACGGCTTTAACTGCGTTTGATAAATCGTTAATATTCAAGACTTCGACGCCGCGCAGTTGTGCAACTTTATTCAAGTTAAAATCGTTGGTAATAATTTTGCCGCCGATTTTTTGTGCAAGTCTTACAAGTTTAGAATCGACTTCGTGAATATCTTCAAAGTCAATGTTCATAATTTCGACTTCGAGCGGGGATTCTTCACGAATTTTTTGCAATACGTCAAGCCCGCGTCTGCCGCGCACGCGCCGCAAACTGTCAGCTGAATCTGCTATGTGCTGTAATTCTTCCAAAACGAAAACCGGAATTAAAAGCTTGCCCTCAAGAAAACCCGTTTTGCAAATGTCAGAAATTCGCCCGTCAATAATAACGTTCGTATCTAAAATTTTGTAGTTGGTATTATTTTTAGCTTTGACAAGACTAACTTTCGGCTTGGGATTTTCTTCCGCCGCAACTTCGACAGGTTTTTCAATTTTTGCAGTTTCAACATTTTCAAGCGTTTCTGCGTTTTCAGTTTCTTTAGAGTTTTTATTTTCACGGCTTTTCAAAATTTCCTTCAAAACTTTTGGAACTGATGAAAAACTTGCAGTAATTTCTTTGCGTTTTTTTATCGTTATACGAATTCCCAAAGTTCCCAAAACTATACTGAAAACGATTGGAATATAATTTCCCACGACGGGTATTCTTGAAAAAGCATTTCCCAATAAGTCCGCTATTATAAGTCCTATCGCCAATCCGGCAGCTCCGGCGATAACGTCGTGAATTGGCATTTTACTAAGTTGTTTTTCTACAAAGGCGGTAAAAATTCCAAGTTTACGAATCAGAAACGGCGATATAAACCAACCGGCAACGCCGCCCAGTATCGCTCCTGCCAAAATACAAATTGCGCTTGCTACAGTCAACTGAAAAATTCCAAGTTCAAATTGAAAAAATTCTGTAGTGATAAAAGTTGTAAGTTGAGGGCTTGCCAATCTGAAAAGTGCGCCGCCCGCTATTATCAGCGTCAGCATTATAAAAAATCTTACTACTTTATCCAGCATTAAACCTCACCTTCTTTTTAGGGATTAGAGATTAGAAATTTTTCCTAATCCCTAGCCCCTAGTCCTTAACCCTTAGCCCCTATTGGGGATTTTTGATAATAAGTGCAATAAAAATTAAATCTTCGTCGCCGATATTTTCGATGCCGTGCATGGCGTTATCGCCGCAAAAAGTAGTTGCGCCTGCGCCGACTTCATAAAATCTGTCATTGTCGTTATATTTGGCTTTACCTTGCAAAATGTGATAAGTTTCAGAATTGCCGTAATGGTAATGTGCGCCAATGGACGCGCCCGGCGGGATAACAACTTTTGCAAACATTTCACATTGCCCGACCATTTCTTTGGGCGTCAAAAGGTGTGTAATGGAAATTTCGCCTTTACCGCCGGCTTTATTTTTTGCAGTAACGGTTTTACTTTCTATGACTGCCATATTATTACCTCCCTTGTAGTGGTGTAGTGTGATGGTGTTATAGTGTTGTAGTAAAAAACTACGCCACTACCGCACTATCCAACTACCACACTATCCAACTATCCCACTAATAAATCTGGTAACTGCGTCTTGCCAACTCGGCAAACGGTTAAAGCCCGCCGCGTCAAGTGTTTTTTTGCTTAATCTGGAATTGAAAGGGCGTTTTGCCGGAGTAGGATAATCTGACGTAGGAATTTTTTCAACGGTAATTTCACGTCCGGATTGCTTGAAAATTTCTTCAGCAAATTCCGCCCAACTGCAAAAGCCCTCGTTAGTGGCGTGATAAATCCCGTACTTGTCAGATTTAATCATATCAACCAACAACGGCGCAACGTCTGCCGTATAAGTCGGACTTCCAATTTGATCGTCGACTACACTAATTTTTTTGCGGCGTTTGTCGAAGTTCAGCATAGTTTTAACAAAATTTTTGCCGTTGCTGCCGAATACCCAACTGATTCTTACAACAAAATATTCGCGCAGGAGTGCAATAACCGAATCTTCGCCCAAAAGTTTACTTTTGCCGTAAATGTTTTGCGGGGCTTTTTCGTCTGAAATTTCGTAGGGTGTATCGCCGTCGCCGCCAAAAACATAATCTGTACTTACATAAAGCATTTTCGCTCCAACTTCACGGCAACCTTCAGCAATTTTGCGCGTCGATAATCCATTTACAGTAAGTGCAAGTTCGGCTTCAGATTCCGCCTTGTCAACGGCAGTATAAGCCGCGCAATGAATCACGGCGGACGGTTTTTTTTCGATTATGAAACTTTTTGCACTTTCAGGGTTGCTTAAATCAAAATCTTTCCTTGTTGTACCGATAAAATCTTCTCCGCGCCGCTCCAATTCTTTTGCTACGTCGTAGCCGAGCTGCCCCGTTATTCCTGTTACCAGTATCATATTTTAAAATTTCACCTTACCTTACCTTATTTCTTCTGCATCTTGCGGATGTTTTTTGATATAGTCGAGATATTTTTGATATTCTTCCTCAAAGTCTTTATTTTCGGTTGAGGAAAGTTGAAACGCCATTAAAGCGATGGTGGCAATACGTCCAATTTCGTGCGGCTGGAAAGTTTTTACCAAATGCACTGCAGACTTTGCCGCTTCGTCCAAAATTTCTCTGTCATATTGCGCAAAACGATTTAACAAAAGTAAATCAAACATTTGCTGTTCAAGCGGGGACCAACCGAGCGCAATTCCGGCATTGGAGCGGGGATACTGCCCGTGTATGTCTATATCCTCGTCCACTTCCTCAATATCCGGTATGTAAAGTTCTTCTTCGTCATCGATTAAATTGCGTCTTCCCATTATATAACCTCCTTTTATTTTATCGCTTAAGTATATAACGAAAAAAATTTTTACGCAAGTTTACAGGATTTTTCTTTTAGTTCGTCAAATATTTTACTATTAAAAGTTTTAAGGAGGGATTTTTTTATGGAAAATTTAAGCCCCGACATGATTGTCAGGTTGCGAATTTTATTTGGGCAAATGAATACTTCTCGAAGACACTTGCGACCGATCTTGTCCGATATTGCCAATTCCATTGATAAAGGTTTTTTCATTGACGCTGATTCTGATGAAGTTCACCAGCTGTTGAAACAAATTTTAGAAATTCAGCAAAAATTATCGTGCGTCGAACAACTCAAAAAAGCTGTAAGCTTACGGCAAATGGAGGCTGTCGATAATTCCATTTCGCAACTTGAACAAAATTCTAAGCGCGAGGAAATTAATGCTACGCTTGCAAGGATTGAAACGCTTACAGTCGATTCAAGAGACCCCGCAATTATTGACGCCGTCAAAAAAGTTAAACTGCAAGCCGAACATATCAGAAATAAATCCGCCAAAATGGAGTCTGAACAATTTGAACAACTTGCCGAAAGGTTTATTATCCTTGCTGAAATTATTGACAACGTGGAAGATTTTTCGTCCGGCGATTATCTCAAAATTGCCGCAAACTTTCAAGACAACCCGCTAATTGCTATGGTTTTAACAAGCCGCATTATTCACTTTCCAAAATTCGAAGAAATTGTTGAAGAGCCGCCGTCTAAAAAAGTTGAACCGCCTGCCGAAAAAAATAATTCACTTGTTCCAAGTAAACACCGGCTCGGCGCGCTGCTTGTCAAGTTTGAAAAAATTAAACCCGATTTATCACTTGTACTTACTGACGTTGAAAATTTTTCAGTTCAAAAATCTACCGCCAAAAAAAATCTTTCAATAAAATCTTTCAACAACAAGATTAAGCAAATGTTTGATTCGGTAGACCCGTTGCCAATTTTTAAAATCCTTATTAAGACAAGAATTTTTTTTATTCACGACCCGAAAGAATTTATTGTTCATGGCAAAGTTACAAAAAGAATCGTTGCACTTGTCCCGCGCCTTATGGAAAAGCTTTTTGATTGGGGCGTAGTCGATAAAATTACTTGGCGTGAACGTGAATTTTTTTATTTGAATGATTTTGGCTTGGAACTTTGCGTGCGCAATTTTACTCATACTGCCGCGCCGTCGCCTTCCAACAATTATTTTGAATCAATGATAGCCGCGCTCCAATTTTCTATAATGTTTATTGCCGAGCCGCGCATTAAAGGCAAACTGCATTTCAATCTTACTTACCACCCAATCGCCCCTGCCGGTCGCGCAGTTTTAAATGATGGCGGCGTTATTTGGCTGTTTTCATTAGTTTTACTTGGTGAAGAATGGGCGATAGATTTTTCAAGGTTTAAAATCCTTGTCGAAAATGAAGTTGATTCACTCAAGGCAATTTTCCTTTTCGCCTTTAAGTCTGAAGATTTTAAATGGCTTACACTTTTTGACTCGACAAAAATTAAAAAAGTGCCGCTGTACATTTTTACTTTCGACGGGCTTTTTGACCGTGAACAAAATGAAGTTGAATTTGATTCTTGGTACAAAGAAAATCTTAAGCCGCAAACACTTTTTCCGCCGCCGCCCGTGCAGCCGGAACCAACTGTTTATAAAAATCCGCCGCTTTTAAATTCTCAAAAAGTTGAGGAATTTCCGCTTGAAAATTTTGTTGAAGAAACTGTTGAAGAGGCTGAAATTGTCGAAGAAACTTTAACCGCTGAAGAGCCGGTAAACGTTGAAGAAATCATAACTGTTGACGTTTCAGAAACTGAAGTTGTACCTGAAGTTGAAATTGTTCCCGCCGCCGAAAAAACCTCTGAAGATGATTTGGTAAAGGTCGACATTTTAACCGGCGTCACAAATCTTTTCAAGGAAGGAAATATTGCGCGCGGTATGCTTGCACTGCACGCGCTCAACGATTATTTTGCTGACGACGCCGAAATTTGGGCTGACAGTCTTACAAAAGAAATTGGTTTTATTCTTGACGATCCAATTACTAAAGGCGCGTTGCACCATTTCGACACGTTCACTTTTTGGACTGCCGGTACTGAAATTCCAAAAGCAAATATCGGCGCAACTTTTGACTTTTTAAACCTTGCCGCCACGATTAAAAACTTTTTTGCTCCGGCTAATCCTACAAGCTACCAACTTCAAAAACTTTGGAATCAGATTAACGACGATAAATCTAACACGGCGTTAAAATTTTGCCCCGCCGCAAAAACTTTAATCAATCTGTTTAACACTTTCACTGACAAAACGCACCGCTCCTTTGCAGAATCCATCGGCGAAGCCGGCAACAACGCTGAAGATAATTTTAAAGCCGCCCTCGCGCAGATTAAAATTGTTGAAAATATCGCTGACAGCTTGTTACATTCGGACGTTAATCATCGCCGCGTAAAAGATTTAATCCACCAACTTTTCAAAAATAACGGCTTTGCAAGAAAATTTTTGTACGTGGAAAATTTTTCTGACGACGAAATTTTAGATTTTTGTCAACAGTTTTCAGAATTAAACCTGCGCGACTTACTCAACGAAAATAACGCGCAGATTAACGAAGAAACTTTTACTGAAGATAAAATCAGCGATTTTCTCGAAGGCGTATGGAATAAACCCGTAACGCAACTTTCACACCACGAACACGAACGCTTTATCGGTCCAAAAAGAAAAAAAGTTACCGGCGTAATGACGCAACTTTTAATGGCGTTGTTGAATTATCTTTATACAAAAAAAATTCTGCAACTTTCCGGCAACGTCAAACACGCGCCCGCGCCCGTCGATAAGGCAACAGATATTTTGGCAGAATTGAAAAAGCAAATCGCCCGCCTTGAAAAGCGCGGCAATTTGGGCGTTTACGTTTTCCGCGCCTTTGTCGAAAATCTTTCAGCACGTTTGAAGGGCGAACCGGTAAACTTCAATTACAATGACTGCTTGCTCGGCGCAAATTATATCGAACTTCAAAATAATTTCCCCGTTGTAAATTCTTTCGGCGTCGAGGAATTTTCACTCAAAAACAGATTCTTCAATTTTGAAAATGACGTCAAGGATAAAACTTTTGAAGAAAATCTGCGCCGCGCCTATGATACCGCACTGAAAACTTATGACTGCGGAATATTGGAAAGTTTGACGCAAAGTTTTAAATTGAACGTTGGCGAAGATGAACTCAAACGTAAAATCAGCGGCGTTGAACGTCAAGTCGATAAAGAAATTGAACGCATTTACAACGATTTTCTGAACGATTTGGAACTTGCAAGAAATTACGCGCGTATCACTGACCAAGAAAAAATTGACGCTTACATTAATGCAATAGTCGCCGCCAAAAATCATTTTACGGAAACGAAAAACGCCGGACTTTTTCAGCGTTTTGTTGACGCCTGCAACGATTCAATCAATAAAGCCTCAACGCCGCAAAAAAATTCACTCAATAAACGCCTTGCAACGCTTGAAGAAAATCTTGAAAAAAATCTTGCTGAAGGCGAAACTTTAGAGGCGCGTTATCCAATTTTGGCGAATGTTCATCATCAGATTGAATTAATGAATTTGACTGTTGCCGAAGATTATATGAATCGCCTTGAAAATGAGGGCGGCAACCTTTTGACAGAATTGGATTTGGCTGATTCAAATTTGGTTACGCTTGAAGATTTTCTCAATGAATATGAAAGTTTGTTACGTGCGATTAACAGTGCAAACGGCTCGGTTGAGGCGGCGTATAAACAGCGCGTGCGTATTTTTAACCCTAACCGCGCCAATCGTGAAACTCAAAACGCGCTTGAATTTGTGCGCGGCTGGAAGGAAATTAATTCGGGGCAGAATCCGGCTATTGAGTCTGCAATTATTACGATTCTTGAACATTTGGGCTACGGCGGCGCAAAAATTACAATTCGCAATGCAAATGAAATGAATCAAAAATCTTATACCGTTGCTTTTTCTGAACAGGTTAAAATTCGTGACAGCTACCCGCACCCTTTCGCAATTTTCGGTACTGAAATTTTTAGCAAGGGGCTTGAAATTATTTATTTGAATACAAACAGAAATTTTGACAATATCGCGCAGGTTTTAAGCACAATGACAACTTCACGCGGTACGATTGTTTTGTTTAACAATCCAATGACATTGCCGCAACGCCGCGCCCTTGCAAAAACTATAAAGATTAACGCCAATTTAAAAAATATTATCGTAATTGATAAAGTTTTGGCGTTGTACTTGACGCGCTTTGACGACGCTCAACGCGGCAAGAAAATGTTACAGGCGGCTTTACCTTTTGCGCGCGTTCAACCTTACACGCAAGGCGGCGTTATTGCGCCGGAAATGTTTATTGGGCGCAGTGAAGAACTTGACCAAATACGGGATATGACGGGACCGGTTTTCGTTTACGGCGGGCGGCAGTTGGGAAAATCCGCGCTCCTTCGTCAAGTTCGCAGTCTTGAAAATAATCCCGCGCAGTTGAATTACGCCTTTTTCATTGACTTAAAAAATTTGGACAGTGAACAAACTCTGAAAAAAATTGTCTACGAATTGCAAACGGCAAAATTAATGAATGAAGTTGAAACGTGGCAAGAATTTTCATTGGCAATGCACAAACTTTTTGACGGGCAACTTCACGGCGTATTTCCGCCGAAAAAACTTTTACTGTTGCTTGATGAAAGTGATGCCTTTTTGAGTAGCAGAAATTCTGAAAAGGCGATTGACTACCTGCGCGAACTTTTGGTAGCGTTTAGCGGGCGTTTTAAATTTGTACTTGCCGGCTTGCATAAAGTCATACGTTTTGAACAAAATTCAAGTTTCGGCAATTTGAATCATATTTCAGTTTTGCCTTTTAAACCGGCGGACGCAATGGAACTTTTGGTTAAGCCAATGAGTTACTTAGGTTTTCGTGTAGCATCTGACAGTTTGTTGAGTGCGATTTTCAGCCGTACAAATTATTATCCCGGCTCGATTCAATATTACTGTAAAATGTTGGTTGACGCCGTCGCAGATAACTATTTGAAACAGAATTTCGACGTTTCAAAAAATCCGCCTTACACTCTTGACGACGATTATTTGAAAAATATGCTCGGCAACCGTGATTTTCAAGCTGAAATTGACCAAAAGTTTCAAATTACTTTGCACCTTGACGACGATAATTACTATGAAATTTTGGCGTTGGCTGTGGCGTGGATTTACTACGAACATAACCGCCCCGTTAGTGTTGACGTAACAGAAATAAGAAATATTTGCTTAATGTGCGGCGTTGACAAAATTACAAAACTTTCTGACGCCGAACTTTTGAGTTTGCTTGATGAAATGGTTGCACTTAATCTTTTGCGCAGGACTGACGGCAAATTTGAATTTAACCGCTATGCTTTTTGGCATATGATGGGCACTGAAAATGAAGTCAATGAAAAGCTTGATTCTTACGGCTTCAATGCTTGATTTTAGGGACTAGGGACTAAGGGCTAAGGGCTAAGGAATAAAAAAATCCTTAATCCTTAATCCTTAGCCCTTAAAAATCGACTGAAAGGAGATTTTTTAATGGCAAAATTGAAAGTTGCAACAACTTCCAAAAATAAAACAGATTTTAATAAACTGCAACCGCTAAACGACGAAGAATTAGACTCGTGGTGGCGAACAGTACCGGGCGCGCGCAGATTTACCGGCGAAATTATGGCGGCAGTCGATGAACATTGCGCAATAGCCGCGCACATTCCGCCGGAAGATGAGGCGGGCTTAATACAAATTTTAACTGAAAAAATTCAGCGCAAATACATTTCACAAATAGTTGAAATTTTTGAGTACGACGGCAAAGGCGATATTGAAGATTTTGCTGACGCACTGACGGCGAAATTTGAACCGAATTTTCGGCGTGATTTTACAAAAGATTCGCCGCTTGAAGATTTGGCGCAACAAAATTCTTTCGCCGGTTACGTCATAATTATTAAGCTGAAAAATAAATTAAAATGGCTGACTGCCGCCGTTACAGATTTTAACAGGAGTAATTCATTGGAAGGCGGCGCGTTAATTTTTATAACGACTGAAGAAAATCCGCCGCCGAGTATCACGCGCCTTTCAGATTTTTTGACGCCCTATGACGTTCAATTTTTTGTAATAAATTTACTTGAAAACGCGCGTCTGAATTCTCAACAAAAACTCTACACTTCGACGCTTGCTGCAAAACTTTCAAAACAATCTGCGCTGATTGCGAAAAATCTTGCCAAAACTGAACTTTACAATTACGGCTTGGATTTTGTCCGCACGGTTATTCCAAAATTCGACGCAAATATTTTTAATCGCGCCGTTTGGGAATGTCAAGCGCAATTTCTTTTACCGGCTCTTGAACAAATACGAACTCAACTTATCGAAAAAAATTTTTTAATGATAAAAAGAATTTTGCCCAAAACTGATGAATTCGGACGAACTTTAGAGGAACCGTACGATATGGAACTTAGGCACTTGCACCATTACGGCGGCAAATTTCAAATTTTTCAGTACAGCGAATGGGAAATTTTGGAGCTTGCATATGAAGCAAGAAACGCACTTTCGCACTTGAAAACCATTGACTTGTTGCCGCTTGAAAAAATTTTCAGTTTCGTTAAATAAGATTGTTTTTAAAATAAAAAAGCCCGCCGACTTTTCGACGGGTTTATTTTTTTGAGTTCATCGCGCAGATTTTATTTTTCGTCTGAATAAGTTAAAACAGTTTGTGAAAGTTCGTCAACTTTTGTATCTTGAATTTCTGTTACGGCGAATTTAATTTCAGTGATTGAATCAAGGCTTGTATCGTCAGAAATGAAATTGTTGTCTTCAAACAAATCTAAAACCTGTGAACTTGCGGCAGAATATTTTTGAGTTGTCGATTTATTTTTGGAATCCAGCGTTGTAATACTCTTGTCCGCGCCGTCCTTAACAGTCAAAGTGCCGTTGTCAGTTGTAAAAATAATATCACTGCCGCTGATATTCCACGTGAATTCGCCGGAAATTTTAATTTTGTCTTTGCTTGTGTAGTCAGTGATTGTATCGTTGCCGCTTTCATAAACAAAAACATCATTGCCATCGCCGCCGGTAAATGTATCATTGCCCGCACCGCCAAATAAAGTATCCGCGCCTTTGCCGCCGTTCAAACTGTCAGCCGCACTGCCGCCGGTTATAACGTTTGCTTTATCGTTGCCGGTAATTGTCAAAGACTTTGAAGCCGCCGAGCCGTCGATTGTCACAACATTTTTCAAAGTTTCAGTATAACTGCCGCTGAAATTTGCGCTCAAAGTTACGGCAGTTTGTTTTTCGTTGTAAGTGTAGCCGTCATAATAAATTTGCGTTGCAGATTTTTTCTTTGAATCAATCGTTGTAATTTTCTGCCCTGCGCCGTCAGCAACCGTGATTGAACCGCTTGAAGTTCCAAAAATAACATTATCGCCGCTAACTGAAATTGCAGAAATTTCTGCAGTGAATTTAATTTTATCTTCGCCCGCTTTATAATCAGTGATTGTATCGTTGCCGCTTGACGCAAAGAAAGTATCTTTACCTGCGCCGCCCGTCAAACTGTCATTGCCCGCGCCGCCGTTCAAACTGTCGCCTTTCGTGCCGCCGATAATTACGTTGTTTGAATCGTTGCCGGTAATGTTCAACGCGGCTGATGAAGTCGAGCCGTCAACAGTAATAATGCCGCTGTCAATCGTGCCTTTGAAAGCTGAATTCAAAGTTACAGCCGTTTTATTTCCGTTGTAAACTTTGCCACTTTCATAAATGTAAACTGTATCATCTACTGTCATTTTTACGCCCGCGCCGTTTTTAACTGTAAGAGTATCTTTGCTGATTTTGAAAATAACGTCTTTAGATTTTACGGACGCGCTATAATCTGCGCCAATAGAAATTTTATCGCCTTCAGAATAATCAGTGATAACGTCTTTACCCGCGCTGTAAACAAAAATATCTTTGCCGCCGTTGCCGGTTAAAGTATCGTTGCCCTTGCCGCCGTTCAAAGTGTCGTTGCCGGTTCCGCCGCTGAT
>CALDHY010000101.1 GCA_937901445.1 uncultured Selenomonadales bacterium | reverse complement strand
GTTTAGATTTCAAGGAGCCTTGCTGAAGTGAATCAGCTTGCATATATTACTTCATAAATTTATTTTTGTCAATACCTCTTTCAAAAAAAATTTTTCCGCGTCATTATGCCATTTTTACCCCTAAAATATCAGAATCCTAAAAAAATTTTTCTCAATCAAAAAAATCTGCGCGACGAAATTAAAAAAAAGTTGCCAATTACCATTTTGGCAACCGGCAACCGGATAATTATGTTAATTAAAGTGCTTTATAAAAACATTTCTAATATTAGTAACTGTACGCCCGAGCATTAAATGCAACCTCAAAACGTCTAAATTATTTGAAGAAACAAAAGTTCTATCGACTGCAAGTTTAGAGTCCAAAAAGCATTTGTGCCCTGCCAAAAGATGAAAAGAGCCTTGATGATAACTTTCCGGACGATTAAAAATACCGCCGAGTAAACCCTCGCTATTTTTACTGCCGGAAGGTTTTCCCATAAAAAAGCCTATTGCCTTGCCTTCATACACAGACAAAAATACATTTGCGCCCCGCGCTACAGCATCCTTTATCCAAAAAATATACCGCTTGTTTGCAACTTTTACGCCAAATTCAGGGTCTAATGCAATGCGATCTGTTTTAAAAATCCCGCGTTCAATTTCAGAAAAAATCATTTGCAATTCTGATTCATTAGCTAATTTGTATGATACACCGTCATAAAATTCACGGTACGCTTCCAACGCTTTAATCGCAGATTCATGGGTTAATTTTAAACCAATTTGATTTTCCATGAGCAAAAATCCTGCATTCTGCAACAAGACACTGAATTTTGGGTGGCGCGTATCAGCTTTAATTACAACGTATTTTGCGTCGTATTGAAGGCGATAACCTTCGATTTCGTTAAAAATTTTTTCGGGAGCGTCATTTTTTTCAATTTCAAGTTCAATCGTCTTAACGCCCAAATTTCTAATCTCCCAAACTGCATTAACGCATTTCAAAGCTTATCCCCCCCCCCCGTTAGCGCGCCGCCGTCAATAATAATATCAGTGCCGGTTATCCAACTTGCGCGTTCACTCAACAAAAATAAAATTGCGCCGCTTATATCGTCAGGCTTGCCGATTCGCCCCAAAGGATAACTTTTAGAAATATTTTGCGCGCGATTTTCTCCAAGACTATTGTTAAGATCTCCGGCAAGTGGCGTTTCAACCCACGCCGGACTAACGGTATTAAGGCGGTGTTTTTTATTGGCAATTTCGCAAACTATAGAACGTTTTGCCGCCGTCATTGCGCCCTTTGACGCCTCATAAGTAGTTAGCCCGCGCGTTCCAATATAAGCAGCCGCTGAAGAAATCCAAACATTTGAAGAGCCGCCGTTTACAATTCCTGCGCGAACAAATTTTTTCATAAACATAACCGCGCCAAAAAAATTTGTAGCCATAACTTTTTGCAAATCGTCAATTTCAAGACTTTTTAAAGCGGTAGGTGTACCAATCCCCGCGCAGTAAACAGAGCCATTGAATTTGCCTTTTCCTGCAACAAAATCTTTTAAAATATCGTTCCAGCCGTCATAATTCGTTACGTCAAGTTTTGCAGTTACAATTTGGTTAGGGTAGTCTTTGAAAATTTCATCCATTAAATTTTTTCTGCGTGCAACCGCCAAAACATTTGCGCCCGCGTCCAAAAGTTCCAATACGACCTGCTTGCCAATTCCTGAAGACGCGCCAATTACAGCGAAATTTTTTCCCGTGAAATTAAATGTTACTTCCTGCATATTTTTGAGTCTCCATACAAACTAAATTATCCAGATTTAAAATCGTTGACGCAACAGATAAACCGACACCGTAACCGGACATTAAAACTTTTTTATTCGTGCGCTTCTTCCATTCAGAACCAATTTCTGTAAGCAGCAAAGGAATTGACGCTGAACTTGTATTTCCAATTTTGCCCGCGTTTTGAATGACTTTTTCGGGATTCAATCCGAGTTTTTCTGCCATATCGTTTACCAACAATTTTTGCGGCTGATGAAAAAGGTACGCGCTTATATCGTCCTTAGAAATTTTGGCAGCACAAATAAGCCCTTCAATGTTGTCAACAACTTCAAAGAGCGTGAAGTCCATTATTGCCGCGCCGTCCATAAAATGAGAAGTTACCAAAGGTTGTTCTTCCATTTTTCCGGCAAGAACATTTTTAATATATCTGAAGCCCATGTTTTTATTAACAAGTTTATCCCAGCGGTCGCCGTAACTGTCAATATTAAACAAAGTAAATTCATCGTTGTCATTTTTGCTGACAATAGCGCAGGCTCCGGCGTCGCCGAAAAGTACACCGGAATTAATATTTACCGCTTTTGGGGGACGCGGTTCAACATCACCGCAACAAATTAAAATTTTAGCTGATTGTTGCCCCCCCCCCCGAAATTGAGGTTAACATACCGGCGGCAACGTATAACCCGTAAACAAAACCTTGACAGCCAATACTTATATCAAAGGCAACAAGATTTTTGTTGAGTTTCAATTTATCTTGAAGAATGTACGCAGTGGCAGGTAAAGAATAATCCGGCGTCTGTGAAATAAAAATCAGTGATTTTATATCGTCTTTATTAAAGCCGCCGTTATTGAAAAGATTTTCCGCCGCTTGAAAACACATATCAGAAGTACAAGTTTCATTGTCTGAAATGCTCAAACTTTCAAAGCCGGTTTCCTTGATAATGCGGCGAAGTTTTTTCGGCGAGGCGAGTCCTTCGCAATATTCCTCAACCGGAACAATATTTTGCGAAATTGTAGCCGCTACGCCTTCAATTTTGATAGGAGTACTTTTGATAATCATTTTTAGCCTTTCTTTACAAGTGTGAACAAATCTGCAAGTGTTTTAGCCTCTTGCACTGTTTTTGGAGCAACGCGCTCTTTAGAAACTTTGTTTGCCATTGACAAAAAAGTAATGTAACCGAGCGAATCCCAATTTTCAAAATTGGCAAGTTCAGCGTCAAGTGCGGGCGTTTCTTCAACGTCTAATAACTCTGTCATTTTTTCCAAAAAAGTTTTTTCGTCCAAAATAAAAACCTCCCATAAAATTTATTTTGCCTCAATAAGGCGGAATTTAAGATACACTATAATTTAAAATTTGTCCAGAAAATTTTTGGTTAAACTATTGCAATTTAAAAAAAGTGCTGATATAATAAGCGGCGTTTACGGGATGTAGCACAGTTTGGTAGCGCGCATCGTTCGGGACGATGAGGTCGCAGGTTCAAGTCCTGTCATCCCGACCATATTTTTGAAATTTACAGCCTCTTCGGAGGCTTTTTTTGGTACTGAAATTATTTGGAGTTGAAACGGCTTGAAAAAATTTTTTATAGCAATTTTGGTATTAGTAATTCTTTTAAGCGGCGCGGGATATTTTATTGGAAATTATTTCGTAAACTTTGCGCTGAAAAGTGAAAATAATCAGCCGCCACAAGCCACGATAAATATTTCAGACCCCGACTTAAAACCGCCTGCGCGACCGAATTTTGAAAGCGAAATTTGGCAACTTAAAAGTTTTGACAATCTGAATTTGTACGCCACATATTTTTTGCCGTCAACTCCAAGCCACAAATGGGCAATTTTAGTGCACGGTTACGGCAGAGATCAAACCTACGCCTTTGACTACGCCGAAGAATACCTCAAGCACGGCTACAACGTTTTGACGCCGGATTTACGCGCAAGCGGTACAAGCGAAGGAATTTATTTGACAATGGGCGCGTTTGAAAGTCAAGATATTTTTAATTGGTGTGAAAAAATTGTCGAACGTGACCCGCAAGCTAAAATTATTCTGCACGGCGTTTCAATGGGCGCGGCTACAGTTTTAATGACGGCGGCTCTTAATCCAAAAAATGTTGTTGCCGTCGTTGAAGATTGCGGCTACACTACCGCCTATGAAATGTTCACCGCGCAAATGCAAAAAATTTTTGGACTGCCGGAATTTCCAATAATGAATTGCGTTGACATTGTAAGCAAAATAAAAACCGGAGTTGCCGTTTCTGACGCCGCGCCAATTATCAGCGTTACAACTTCAAAAATTCCTACACTCTTTATTCACGGCGATACAGATAGGCTTGTTCCTTTTGAAATGTTGGATAAACTTTACAACTCCGCCACCGCGCCCGTTAAAGAAAAATTCATAGTCGAAGGCGCAGGGCACGCTGATTCAAAAATAATAGACCCGCCAAAATATTTTCAGCGAGTCTTTAGTTTCATTGATAAATTTGCTGATTAAAATACCTAGTTTGGATTTTTTCCCATTCGCAACGAATTAAAGAAAATAAGTATGAATGTAAGAATAACGCCGGAGGCGGCGATTGACGGCGAAAATTTTATTGGCGAATTTTCCAACGCCAACATTAACGCCGGTATCAAAAGTAAAATCATTGACAAGTAAGAAAGGCGGCGGTTGAACTTGATTAACTTTGCCGCGTACAAGGCAACTTCGCGCAGTGTAAAAAATTTGTGCAACGACGAAATTTCAAAATCCGGTTTAACGTCACTGTCTTCAGTCAGCGGCGTCATTGCGCCATCTTTATAAATTATTGAAACGTCAGCCGTAAACATTGCGGGTAAGTCGTGAAATTCGTTGCCAATAACTGCAACGTTTTGTTTTTTGGCGCGTAAAATTTGAACTTCTCGCGCTTTATCATTCGGCGCAAGGTCTGTTCTTACCGTGTCAATGTTCATATTTTTTGCGAAATTATTTGCAGTGCGTCTGTTGGCGGCGGTTAAAAGTACCGGCTCCAAATTGTTATGTTTCAAAATTTCAATGAAACTTTTTGTTTCGGGATTAATTTCATCTTTTAAAGCAACAATCCCGCGCGCCATTTTCCCCATACTGAAAATTAGCGGCGTTTTGCCGTGAACTGCCAACTGATCCGCCTTTGTCAAAAATAAATTGCTTACGTTTACCCCTTGATCTTGTATCCATTTCGGGCTTCCGATTCTGATAGGCTTTTTGTCAAGGAGAGCCTCCGCGCCGCAACTGGGAAATTCTTGAAACGCACTTACATTCATAATTTTTAAACCGCGTCCAAGTGCAGTTTTATAAATTAATCTGCCGAATGAATGATTTGAATATTGTTCGATTGACGCCGCGTAAGATAATAAATCATTTTGCGAAAGTACGTCCGAATATAAATCCATTATAAAATATTCGCCGTTTGTCAAAAATCTGTTCATCGGCATTGCAACCGTATCGACTTCGATAAGTTTTAAAAGTGCTGATTTATTGTGAACTTTTATTCCGCTGGTTGAAAGTACGCCCTTAGCAAATTGTAACACCATTGCTTCTGACAGCCACAAACACAGCGGGAACAACGCTATAAAAATTGATAGCCCCGCTAAAATTGCCGCTTCCTCGCCGCGCAGAAAAAATGTATAAACTGAAAAAATACTCGTTAGCAGCACGTCAAGGAAAAAAAAGAATTTTACTTTCATTCATCATAGTAACATATATTATGAGTTAAACAATCAAATCTCAATGGACTCGATAGCGCACGACTCGCATACGTCATAATTCAAATGTCTGTGACGAGAGATAATGCGTCCACATTTGCTGCAATAGTATTTTGCTTTTCGTTTATCGTAGATTGCATTTTGAACCTTGCCTCTGGAAATATCGTACTCCTTCATCAAGGCTTCGGTGATTTGTTTGACGTTATACAGCCCTGTGCGCTTCAGTCTCGCAAACTCAAATTTGACAAGAATATCAATAGCCTTACCCTCCTCCAGAAGACGCATGGAATGTAAACGCTCCAATTGGTCTTCTGGAAGTTTGAGTATAGCAGCAAGTTTGTTAATCTCTTTGTCTCTTAGTGTTATCATTTAGTTATTTGCTTTATTGAAATCTTAGAATTATATAGGTCAGCAACGCTTAAAAGCGTATCTAACATCATTGTTGCTTGTCCGTTTTCAATTTTACCAATTACTTGATAATTAAGACCAACTGCATTTCCAACTTCTGACTGAGAACGTTCACCACGTCTATTCTTCATCCATTTAGCCAATGCCTTTTCAGTCTTGAATATTCGACCGTCAATAGTCAAGTTATACCCCAGTGCTTTCAATAACTGGAGAATGAATGGAGTGTTGGTGTTGAATTTCCCCAACTCAACTCTATATATAGCTTGTGGTAGGGTCTTTAATGCAACGCATATATCCATCATCTTCATTCCAGACTCTTGTCTGCACTGAAGCACTAATCTGCCAAATTCTTCTCGTGTCATATCAATACT
>CALDHY010000100.1 GCA_937901445.1 uncultured Selenomonadales bacterium | reverse complement strand
GTAAGTCTGTCAGCGGACTCAAGCAACAACACGATTTACGCGGGCAAAGGCAACGATACACTTTACGGCGGCAACGGCTCAAATGTTTTTGTTCACGAAGATGGCAACGACGTTATCGCAAATTATGTTGAGGACAGCGATAAAATCAGCCTTGCCGGTACGGCGGTACGCCGGGCAAGTGTCAGCGGCAATGACGTTACTTTAATAACCGGAACCGGCAAAATTACCGTGAAAGATGGCAGCGGTAAAAAAATTACTGTTGGCGACGAAATAAATATTTACACTGCCAATGCAAGTTACGACGCAGATAAAACCAAAATGACGTTGACAAGTTTGGCAAGCGGCGAAATTAATGTTGACGAAACTGTTAAAGAGATTGACGCAACGGCAACCAGAAAAGCAGTTAAAATTGTAGGCAACGATTTAGACAACACGATAAAAGGCGGCAAAAAAGCCTCAACATTGAGTGGCGGCGCGGGCAACGATCTGATTGTTGGAGGCGCGGGGGCAGATACAATTTATGGCGGCGAAGGCAACGACGAATTAACCGGCGGCGCAGGTAAAGATTTGTTCGTTTATGAAAGTGGCAACGACACGATAACTGATTACGCCGCCAACCAAGACAAAATTAAATTTACAAGCGCAATTACTGAAACAAGCTACAATGGCAAGGACGTTATTTTCAAAACTGCGAACGGCAACTTGACTGTTACAAACGGCGCGAGCAAACGAATTACAATCACAGACGCCGACAATAAAACTACAACGCAGATATATACCGCGCCTGCAGTCAATGCACGGACGCTTGATATTTTCGACGACAACAATTTCTTGACGCCTGAACCTGTCATTGATGGTATTACTGAAAATAAATTCGCAGTTACAAATATTCAGCCTACGAAGACAGACGAACTCAATCAACAACCACAAATTACATTCGGCGAAAACAAGTAATTTTTACAAGCGGCGGCGGGAATTTTTCCTGCCGCTTTTGATGATGGGATATTGACAAAAAGCAATCATGGAGTTATACTGATGATGGAATAAATTAAAAAAACCATCATACACTCTGCGGAGGATAAAGTATTGAACATAGATCAGAAAGATATAGAGCAGTATCTTTCCGAGGTGAAGGAAGCTGTTGAAAAGGATAACTACCGGC
>CALDHY010000099.1 GCA_937901445.1 uncultured Selenomonadales bacterium | reverse complement strand
TTTCTTTTGCCAGGCTTTTATTTCTTTTAAAGAAAGAAAAGCCGACTTGTCAAAAAAAATTTTAACCTTGAAACTATAAACAATCGATATAAAAAATAAAGGCTATCACTAAAGGAGAAATAACTATGACTGCACAAGAAGTTATAAAGAATTCTATGACGGCACTAAACATTCAAAATTATGACAGTTCGCTTGACGCACTCGATGACGCCGTAAAAGCCGGTTCAAGATACAGCGGGATTCAGGAAGTAATTGATAATTTTCTTGCCGACCAAAAAACCGCCGAACGCGCCGCTATTAAATCAATTCTCGGCGATAATTATAAAACTGATTATGACGGCTTGCAACTTTCAGATTTACTTGAATTGGCTGAAACTGATACTGAACTTGCCGCCGCCCTTGCCGAAACTGCCCAATATTCAAGCACGCCGCGCAATTATCACAACGAATATTTTACCGCCGCCGAAAGAATCAGGATTTTAACGGCTGATACTTTTCTTAATGATTATTGCGGGATTGAACTTGAACGCTACGTTTTCCCGTATAACGGCTCGGCAACTTATGTAAATTCACGCTCAACCGGCAATACAGACACGGGCGCAATAACCGGCTCGGACGCGGGCGGCGATACTGTCAAAGATTCTGATACAGTCGTTCCGGAAATTGGCAACAAGTACACTGCAACCGGTTCAACTAAACAAATTATCAACACCGGCACAAACGATTGGATTGTTTCTGCAACAAGCGGCAACGATACAATTAATTCAGGCGGCGCAGATTCCATTGACGCAGGCGCGGGCGCAGATGTCATTAACGTTACAGGCAACAACGCCACAATTTCTACCGGCGAAAGTGATTCTGCCGCCGATACTGTCAATATCAGTTCAGCCGTTAAAAATTTTACCATTGAAAACTTTGAAGAATTTGACAAACTAAATATCGAAGGCAATTTTATTTTGGCGTCTGCAACTTTAGCCAACGATACAGTAACCGTTACTGACGCCACAGGCAAACGTACTTTTAAAATTTCCGGCTGGACTGACGCCCAAAATTCCTATGTTACAGTCAACGGCAAAACTTTAAAGCTCGGCAAATGGTTAAGCGCGTTTGTTGACTTTACAGAAACTGAAAACGCCGAAGCGGCAACTGTAACTGATACTTCAACGGCAGTAACCGTTAATCTTTCAGACGTTACAGATACAAGCGGCAGTTTTTCACTTAGCGGCAACACTGCAACTTTCAGCTCTGTTAGCGGCGGCGCAGTTGGTACTGTTTCAAGTGAAGCTCCGGAAATTACAACTTTTACTACTCAAGGCTTAACTGTCGAACTTTGGGGTGCGGCGTCTGATTCTAATCCTAAAGTTAGCGGTATTACAACTTTAACTTATGATACTATGTCTACCGCGCAGAAAACTGTTTGGGACGGCGTTTACAAATGGTGGATTAAGGAAGGCTTGAAACTCAATGAAGAAAGTTACGGCTTAGGTTTTACTACGGACGGCGTAACCGGCACAAATATAAAAGTTTTTTTCTACACAGACGAAGAAGGCAGTTTAGCTTTTGTCAGAAATTATCAAAGCGGCGTTGATTTGGAACTTGGAATAAATATGGCGCACTTTTCAACTATTTCTGAAAGTAATGAAAACGGCTCCACTGTCATTACTCAAAATGGTCTTTCATCTACTTACAATTTAGATAGGACGCTTGCGCACGAACTTAACCACGCTATTTTGGCGGCGAATATCAACAACTTTAATTCTCTGCCGCAATTTTTCAAGGAAGGTATTGCTGAATTAGTTCACGGCATCGACGATGAACGAGTTACCCGTATTTGGGATTTGGCGGGCGGCGGTACTGATACTTCAAGGCTTGCAAGTTCGATTGATTTAACTGATACAGGTACAGGCAAATCTGATTCTTACGCCGCCGGTTATATGCTCCTGCGCTACTTTGCCAAAACTGCCGCCACTCAAACTTCAAGCCTTCCTGCATTCGGCGAAGCTAAAGTTAGGGTAGATTTAACAGGCGCGGACGCCACCTATTATTCAAATTTAAATTCTACAAGTCTTACACGCGCCACTACTACTGCCACTTCTTCAAATTACAGCGTCGGTACTGTCGAAAATTATACCTATGAACTTTCGCCCGGTATTCGTCAACAAATTTATGCAAGCAATGACGATTGGACTTTTTCAGGGATAACAAGCAACAACAGCGTTATTTCAGGCAGCGGCGCAGATTCTGCCACAATTACCGGCGAATTTAACGCAGTTTCACTCGGCGGCGGCAACGATTCAGTTTCAATTTCCGGCAACAATAACACCATTACCGGCGGCGACGGCGCGGACGTTTATACAATTTATTCAAATGTTTACAGCTTGACGATAAATGATTTTGACGTTGCAAACGATTCAATTTACTTGCCAACGAGAGTAACTTTGGCAGGTTATGAAGATAACGCCGTAATTTTGGGCGATACTACAATTTATCTCAACAACGCCGAAAGTATTTCTAACTTTTACGATATGTCAATCAGAAACGGCTGGACTACAACCACGCTCGGCGATATGTTGGGTGTTGAAAGTTTTGACTGGAGCGCGGGAACTTATTACTTTTTGGTTTTCGATGACGAATTGAATATTTATGACGGCGCGACGGTCTTCAGTGATATTCCAACTGAAACTTATGCAAAAGTTGTAATTGACAGAAATAAAAATATTACGATAAGCAACGTTGATGATTGTTTAATTTCGATAACGCCGCCGGATTCAAACGCGCACACTTTGACTATTGGCGAAACTTCCTGCAGATTTACGGGCACGGCGGGCTTTATTGGCAGTTATGCTTACAGCGGCAATTTTACTGTCAGCGGCAGTTTCAATTTTTATGACGCCACCGAACAAATTTTTAAAAATTTAACTTACAGCGGCAACGGCAATGTTACAGTTACAGTTGGAAGTAATTTAGCGATTAGCGGTCTTACAAACGGCGCGGCAGTTTCAATTACAGACGGCACGAATACAGAAAATTACACGGCAAGCAGTAACTATATTGCAAAAGAAACTGTAACAACAATTTCAAACGGCGAAGAAATAACAACCACTCAAGGCGCGTATACTTCCGGCGATATTTTGAGTGCGACTTTCAACACTGAAATTAATCACTACGTCAATGATTTTACAAACTTCACGGTTATTCTTTACAGCGGCACTCTTGCGCTTGAAGGTTATACTTTTGAAATTATTTCTGCAAGTGACGGCGTAACTTTCAACTATGATTCAAGCGGCGAAAATCTTGTAGGAATTTCTAACTTTGACGAGGGCGAAATTATTTTAATCGACAATGTAACTTACACTGTCAGCGGCGGCAAAATTATTCGTGAAAGCGATAATAAAGTTTACAGCGGAGACTTTGATTCTTTTATTTCAAATATGAGCAGTTCCGATTATTGGCAAGTTGTTTCAAGCGTCAACGATACGGTTATTTCTGATGAAAAATATTTAACCGGCACTGAAGACGCCGAAAATTTCACTGTCAGCAACGTTAAAATTTCAAGCGGCGGCGTGCTTAATATCGACGCGGGCAAAGGCAACGATACAATTACTGCTTCAAATATCACTGTTACAAGCGGCAACTTAGAAATCAGCGGCGGTTACGGCAACGAAAAAATTTCTGTAAGCAACATTAGCGGCAACGGCAAAGCTTCAATTTATGGCGATTATTCGGCAGGCAGTACAGATGACGGCAACGATATAATTTCTGTTACGGATTCAAGCGGCGTTAAAATTTATTCAGGCAATGGTACAGATACACTTGTTTTCGGCGGCGCAGTTACGGCAACAATCGGCGATTTTTCGGCGGCGGATATAATTTCTTTGAGCAGTGCAGTTACGGCGGCAGATTTTGAAAACGGCGTGTTGACGCTCGGCAACGTTACACTTAACCTTGAAAGCGTTAATGATATTTCAGATTATGAAGGCGCGGTGATTGTCAACGGCGGCACAAGGACAACATTGGGCGATTTATTATCTGCTGACACTTGGAAAGTTTCAAACGGCGTTGCAACATACGGCAATTTGATAACAATAACCGGCTTGAGTACAAGTGCAACTGCTGATGATATTTTGTTGAATGAATCAAACAACACGGTTACAATTTCGGCAAACGCCCTTTCGACAAGAAACACCGTTACAATCACGGGCAATTATAAATTGGCACTTGCAAGCGACGTTGAAACACCGACAAGCGGCGCGACAAGCTGGACAGTTTCAAAAGGAACTGCAACTTATACTTCAGGCACAAGCGCGGGCTATGTTGTTTCAGATAATCAGATTGTTTATCAAGCTGAATCAAGTACAACTTTAACAACAATAACCGGCTTGAGTACGGCGGCAACTGTTGATGATATTTCATTGAAAAATACAACAGTTACAATTTCGGCAAACGCCCTTTCAACCAGAAACACCGTTACAATTACGGGTGATTATAAATTGGCACTTGCAAGCGACGTTGAAACTTCGACAACAACCGACGCGGGCTGGACTGTTTCAAATGGAACTGCAACTTACAGCATCGGCTCTCAAACTGCAGGCTACGTTTTGTCTGACAATCAAATTTCCTATATTTCAGCAACGGCGGCTCAAACTCTGGTAACAGTTAGCGGCTTGAAAACTTCTGCAAAGGCAACGCAACTTTCACTTGATACAGAAACTAAAACTGTTACGGTCGCGCAGGCGGCAACAACCAACGGCGAACTTACAATTTCTGACGGCTACGCGCTGAATTTGGCAAAAGGCACTTACAGCAAAGTTACTGTTATTGGCGGTTCCGGCGTTGATACAATTTTAAATAACGGTACAAGCGTTGTAATTTCGACGGGCGCAGGCAATGATTTAATTTCACTTGCAAGCGGCATTTCCAAAAATACAATCATCGGCGGCGCAGGTAATGACTCAATTTCTTCAACGAAAGGCAAAAATATTTTCCAATACGCATCAGGCGACGGCAACGATACAATCACGGGATTTACCTCAACTGATACTTTGCAAATTACAAGCGGCGAAATTGCCGGTTGGACTGTTGACGATTCAGATTTGACTTTGAAAGTTGGCAGCGGCTCTATAAAAATTGCAAACGGCGCGGACGCGTCAATCAATGTACTTGAAAGCGACGCCAAAAAAGCCGAAACTTTTATTTACGGCGAAAACGTCAAGTACAACGCCAAAAAGACGGCTGTTAGTCTTGCCTCAAATTACAGCGGCAGTTACAGCGAAACTTTAAAAACAATTTTGACAATCGACGGCGCGGCTAAAACTTCAATTCAAATTACCGGCAACGATAAGGCAAACGTCATAATCGGCGGTGCGGGTGCTGATACTTTGAACGGCGGCAAAGGCAACGATACTTTAACCGGCGGCGACGGCAACGATGTTTTTGTTTACAGTGCGGGTAAAGACGTTATCACAGATTATGTTGAAGGCGATAAAATTTCTATTGGCGCAGATTATACCGCGTCAGTTAAATCTAAGGACGTTATTTTCAAAGTTGGTTCAAATACTTTGACAGTTAAAAACGGCGTCGGCGAAAAAATTAATGTTGATGATTCTGTTTACATTTATGAAAGCGGCAAAGTTTACAACGAAAATAAAAACGCCGTAACTTTAACTTCAGCTTTCAAGGGCACGATTGACAGCGGAATTTTGACTGTAACGGGCGCGGACGCCTCTTCAAACATTGTTGGAAATTCCGGCAACAATTCAATAACCGGCGGAAAATCTGCTGACAGTTTGAACGGCGGCACGGGCAACGATACATTGACCGGCGGCGCAGGTAAAGACGTTTTCATTTACGGCGGCGGCAACGATACTATCACAGATTATGTTGCTGGCGAAGATAAAATTTCAATCGGCGCAGATATTACCAACGTTGCAGTTAGCGGCGATAATGTTATTTTCGGAACTTCAAACGGTTCAATTACGGTTATTGACGCGGCGGGCGAAAAAATTACAACTGTAGATTCAAAGAAAAAATCTACTACGCAAATTTATTATGACGGCTACACTTACAACGAAAAACAAACTGCCGTAACTT
>CALDHY010000098.1 GCA_937901445.1 uncultured Selenomonadales bacterium | reverse complement strand
GGAGTTCAGACGTGTGCTCTTCCGATCTGCCGGTAAAACCGCCAAAAGTAAATTCATTGGACGCCGTTGCAAGTTATGGAATCAGTCAACAGTCAACGCCGCCGCCCGCTGTAATTTCTGTTACAAAAAGTAAATTTTCGCCGGTAAATATCGCGGGCAGGCGGGATTGGATGGAATTGCGAGACACTGTTTCGGATTTACACGAATTGAAAAATTTTTTCGCGGGCAAGCAGGATTCTCAAAGCCCGCAGTTTTTGAATTTAATTGAAACATATAAAGCTTACACCGAAAAAAAACTTGCAACGCCGAATGACTTTGACGAAAGCACTTCATATCTTTTTGTTGAAAAACTTGCTGAAGTCATACGAAAACGCTTTTACACGATTTTAAAAGCTTGCGTTGCAGGGCTGCGCGGCAGGGGCAAAGAGCCCGTTTCATACTATCAAGCGATTGATGACCGCGTAAAAAAATATTTCGCCGGTATCGGCTTAAAATCTGCAAACGTCAAGCCGCGTGAAAATTTCCGCCAATGGATGGAACATTTTGAACCGACAGTTGTCCCTGCGCCCTTTGAACACTTGGATAATTTAATTTCTGAAATTTCCCTTCAGCCGCGTTACTTTGAATATTACAACGAAGACGGCGAAATTGAAAAATTTTGGATTGACGGCGAATGTACGGTTTTCAAAAGGCAGGGAGTGAATTAAATGGATTTTATCGGTTTATTGGGATTGCTCGGCTTATTGGGATTTTTTTCCGGCAGAGGCTTAGAAAGTAAAATTAACAATCGAATAAACAATTTGCCGAATAACGATTCACGAATTGCGCAGAATGAAAAATTTATTGCCGATCATCAAAAAGAAATTGAACGCTTGCATTTTGCACTTCAAAATTGCGTATCGACCGGCGATTTAAATAATTTTTATCGACAACTTCAAAATGAAATTCAAAGAAATTACGCCACAAATGCCGCCGTTTATGAACTCGAAAGAAAAATTTCTGCCCTGCCGCAAGCTGCAGATATACAAGCCGCGTTGAGAGATATTAATCAAAGACTTGCCGCACTTGAAAAAAGAATTGACGCACTGGAAAATAAAAAATATCCTGCACCAACTGCCGCGCCGCCCGCTGATACAAAAATTTTTGAACAACGTATAGCCGCGCTTGAATTTCAAATTTCCGAACAAAATAAAACCCGCGCGCAGTACCAAAATTATTTTCAGCAAGTTCAAGCCGCTTTAACCAATTTGCAAAATTTAAATTCTTCCTGCGATGAACGAATTAAAAAACTTGAAACTGTTCAGCCGCCGCCGCTTGCTGTATCGCCGACGCCAAAATTACCAACTCAAGAAAAAGTTGAAACTGTTCAAACGCCGCCAAAAAAATTATCAATTCAAGACTTTCAACTTAAAAAAAATAATCGCCCGCTCTTTTCAAATAAGCCCGGCGATGCAAAAAAAACTTTGGCAACTGTCGAAAATTTGTCCGGTATAATTTCTTTTCTTGAAGGTTCAAATTTCGGCAAAAAGGACAGTTTTATCCGCCTTATAAAAAATTATCAGCACAATCTGCAAAAATTTTCAGACAAAGTAAAGCGCGGCAAGTTCGACGAAGATAATTTTTCAGAGGAAGTTACAAACGCCTTTTTTGGCACGTTGCAGAAATATTTTTTGTCAAATTTGCCCGTGTCAATTTATCGCGGCAACAGTGAAAATCCAAAATTTTACGCGGCGTTCCTTGAAAAAATTAACGAATACCTTTCAGCTTGCCGAGTTTATACCGAGCTTGTCGAGCCGCAAAAAATTATGAATCATGATGATATTGAAAAAATGAATATCGTTAAAAAAGATACCGCCGTAAAAGCTGAAGATAAAATTATTGATGAGGTCGAAAGGTTGCCGTACTTTTTGGATTATTTGACTGACGACGGCGAAATTGAGCGATTTTGTTTTGACGGTTCAATGGTCGTGCTGAAATTTGACGGAGGCGCAAAATGAGTAAAATTTATATCGGAATAGATTTTGGCGCGTGCAATATAAAAGCCGCACAAGTTCCGGAAAACGGCAAGCCGAAAGATATTAAACTTAACAAAAATCAAGTTGACGGCAATTTTATACCCAATGTCATTTTGTATGACAAAGTTAAAGATAAAATTGAAAGAAAAGTCGGCAAGGGCGCAAGAAACAGCGTTGACTTTGAAAATAAAATTTGGCAGATTAAGCCGAAACTTTCAAAAAAAGATTGGCGCAAATTTATAAAAAGTTTGGAGCGGGAAGTAACCGCCGTTGAAGCCGTTGAAAATATTTTTGCGTGGCTGTGGCAAACAATCACTGAAAAATTTTCCAAGAATGAAGATTTTGACGTAACGATAACCGCGCCTGTTTCATTTTCTGAAGTGCAAAAAAATTCTATAAAGCAAGCCGCCCTTCGCGCAGGCGTCCCCGTGAATACGATTATAACCGAGCCTTTCGCCGCTATGTTTTCGATTGAAGATTTTTTTGACGCGGACGAGCAGACGATTTTAATTTTCGATTTTGGCGGCTCCACGCTTGATTTAAGTTTGTTTAGGATTGAAATTGACGGCGACGAAATGAATTTTACTGAAATTGCGGCGGCGGGCTTAAAGTTCGGCGGGCTTGATATTGACAAGGCGATTTTTGAAAATATTATCAATGTGAAGTACGCGGCTGACGTTCAAGAAATTTTGGACAGCGGCACGCCAAAAATTGAAATTTTGAATACGATTGAAATTATTAAAGAAAATATTTTTATTGAAGATGAAGATTCTGCAAAAGATTTTTTAAATGACAAACGCGGCAACCTTCATGAATTTGAATTGACGCGCGCCGAAATTATTTCAATTCTGGAAAAAATTAAAATCAAGGAAAGAATTATTGCGTTGCTGGATGAACTTTTGGACGATGCCGAAATTGACAAGGGCGAAGTTACGGCGGTAAAACCTTTCGGCGGCACTTCGATAATCGGTTATTTTATGGAAATGCTGACAGATTATTTTGGCGCGGAAATTTTTGACTTTGAAGATTTTGATTTTGAGCCGGAAGAAATTTATATGGGCGTGGCACGCGGCGCGGCGAAATATCGTTACACGCTTGAAAAAGAAAATTCCGGCGTTACGATTCAAAATGTTATCCCCTACAGCATCGGGCTTGCCCAAAACGAAATTTTTACCCGCTACATTAAGCGCAATGAAATTAGCGGTTTTACTACGCCGTTGAAGCCGCTGTTAATTTCTGAACTTGACAAAAATAATTGGCGCGTTGCAGTGTATCAAAGTTTCAGCAACGAATTTGAATTGCCGCTTGAAAATGAGGACGTCATTTACATTGGCGACGTTGAACTTGATAAAAATCTTTACGGCGTCAAGGATGCGATTTTGTTTAATTTGAAAACCGACGGCGCGGGGCAGATTGTTATGAAATTTTTTGAACTGCAAGCTGACAGCGACGCGCCAAAACTTATCGAAGAAAAAATTGTAAAGGTGGGCTGATTTATGGACTACAGCAAAGAAAATCTTGACGAACTTTTTAATTACGGCGGAAAAATTTTGTCGGTACTGCAAGACGCCGCCAACGATAAAGATAAAAAATTGGAAAACTCCAGCCGCCGCTATGAAAATCTGCGCGACGAACTGAAGGGAATTTTGAACAAGTGCAAAGATTGAGGAGGTAAAATTTTGGATACGAATTTTGACGAAAAACAAGCCTTTGAAGATTTACGCGGCGTGTTGAATCATATTTACCAATTCGCCAATTATTACTACGCCGAAATGCAGGCGGCGCAAAATTTGAACGCCGAAAAAGATTCCGAACTTGCGAATTTAAAAAACAGTTATGAAGAAAAACTCCGCGCTAAAGATGAAAAAATTTCCGCGCTTGAACGGAATTTTGACAATTTGAGCAAAGACTTTAAAAGTCATTTGGAAGAATACGGCAACTACAACCTTCAGCTGACGCACCAACTTGAAGATATGAAAAAAATTTTAAACGCCCGCCGCGTTAATCTCGACACTCGCGCAGATGAACTTCAAAAAGCCGAAACAAAATTAAAAGACGACCGCGCCGCCCTTGATTCTGAACGCGCCGAATTTGACGCCTATAAAAATTCTGTCGAAGATAAACTTTCAAACTATCAAAAACTTCAAGAAGCCGCTGAAAGTTTTGACGTCGAAAAAACCGAATTGCAGTCAAGAATTAATGAACTTGAGGCAAATCAAGCCGCCAATAATGACGCCGAAAAAATTAAACAACTTGAAGATGAAATTCAAAAGTTGCAAGCTCAAATTGAAAATTTAAAGGGGCAACTTGAATCAAGCGTACCTGCTGAAAATTCTGACGCCGAAAAAATTAAACAACTTGAGGATGAAAATCAAAAGTTGCAACGGCAACTTGAATCAAGCGTACCGGCTGAAAGTTTTGACGCCAAAATACAAGAATTATTGACAAGGATTAAACAACTTGAAGAAAATCAAGCCGCAAATAATGACACTGAAAAAATTCAACAACTCGAAGCTGACAGGGATTATTGGAAAAACCGCGCCGAAAATTTACAGGGGCAACTTGAGGGAAATTCGCCCGCCGAAAATAATAATTGAAAGGAAAATTTGAATGAGCGAAATTTTTGTAGGAATTGACTTGGGCACAACGAATACGCTTGCCTGTTACTTCAAAGACAGTAAGCCAAATTTCATTCGTTTCAGCGGAAATAAAATGTTGCCTTCAGTTTTGGCGGTTGAAGCCGGAAATATTGTCGTCGGCAAATCTGCAAAGAAAATGTTTGTACTGGATCCGCGCAATGTTATTCGTTCGTCAAAAACCTATATGGCGGACGCAAAAAAAACTTGGACGGTCGGCGGCAAAACTTTTACACCTACTGAAGTTGCAACCGAAATTTTAAAAGAAGTTAAGCGGCAGATTGTTAAAAAATTTAAATGCACGCCGGAAACTAAAATTAACGCCGTTATCACAGTTCCCGCGTATTTTACCGGCAACCAAAAGGACGAAACCAAAAAAGCCGGCGAAGCGGCGGGCTTGGAAGTCATTCAAATTATAACCGAGCCAATGGCGGCGGCGGTTGCGGCTGTTCGTGAACTTGAACTTGACGAAAAAATTTTTGTCGTAGATTTGGGCGGCGGCACTTTCGATATAAGCGTTTTACAAGCCGACCAAAATTCTCATACTTACCGCGCTATTGACGTTGACGGCGACAGGAAACTTGGCGGCGATGACTTCGACACGGCACTTTATAATTATTTTATTGGAATTATTCAAGATGATTTGGGCTTAAATCTTTCAAACGCGGAAACGTCCGGGCTCAAATACAACGAATATTATTCAATGACGGGGCGCGTACGTGAAGCCGCCGAAAACGCCAAAATTGATTTAAGCAGTGCCGAAACCGTAAAAGTTGATATTGTCAACCTTTTTTACTACAACGGCAAGAATTATGATTTTAAAGTTGAATTGACGCGGGAAATTTTTGAGAATATCTGCGCGCCGCTCTTCGACAAAATTATTTCACGTATCAAAAGATTTATTGAAACAAGCGGCAAATTTAAACTTAGCGAAATTGAAACAATAATTCTTGCAGGCGGCAGTTGCTACATTCCCAAAATAAAATCTGAAGTCGAAAAAATTTTTGGCAAAAAGCCTGATTCACAGCTTGAACTTGATACACTTGTTGCAGTTGGAGCTTGCCTTGTTGCAGAATCAATTAACGGCGGCTTAGAAATTCGCCCTCAAGATATTTTGTCACATTCGCTCGGCGTTGAAGTACTTTCGCCGGATAGAAAGAAAATGATTCTGTCAAAAATTTTAAACAAGGGCGAAGTTTACCCCTGCGAATTTTCAAAAGTTTATACAACCGTTCAAAACAATCAAACTACCGTACCAATTTTTATTTATGAGGCGGCGGGCGATTCTGAAGATGTTGAAGAAATTGACGTTCACGAATATTACGGCGATGTTTCACTTCAAAATATTCCTTCGGCTCCGGCGGGCGTCCCAAAAATCAAAGTAACTTTCAGCTACGATAAAAGCGGTACGGTTTTTGTTACGGCGCAGGACGAAAATAGCGGCGTCAGAAATTTTGTCGAAATTAAAAAGGGCGAAAAGCCCGCGCGGAAAAAATTTCAAGCGTCAATAGATTTTATGTTACTTTTGGATACTTCCAGCAGTATGCAGGGCACGGCAATTAATGAGGCTAAACGCGCCTGCGAAATTCTTTTTACTGATATGATTGATTTCGGCGCGCACAAAATGGGATTTATAACTTTTGATTCATACGTCAGGCGGCTTGTACCTTTGACGCAAAATGTTAATCAGCTGAAAACCGCGTTGAAAGACGTTGACGCTTACGGCGGCACAAATTTAGTTGACGCCCTGCAATACGCCGACGAAGATTTAAATTCAAGCCCAAACAAAAAAGTTGTAATAATCGTTACAGACGGCTTGCCTTTCGATGAAAATTTAGTTTTGGAATACGCCGACAAAATGAAACGCGCAAATATTCGCATTGTTACTATTGGCGCGGGTCCCGGTATCGGCGAAAATTTTATTAAAAAAGTTTCCAGTACAAATGACGCTTACAAAATTGATGATATGTCAAAATTACAAAAAACTTTTGAAACGGCACTTTTGGCTATTTTAGAAACCGGTGAATAAAGACTAGGGGAGTTAAAGCCCAAAGACTAAAGGCTAAAGACTAGGGATTTTCAATTTTCCACAGCCCTTAGTCCTTAGCCCTTAATCCTTAATCCCTATAATGGAAGGAGAGAATTTAATGGACAAAATAAATTACAAGGGTAAAAATATTGCTGTTGAAGATTTTCTCAAGGAAATTTTTGGCGAAATTCCGGCGGCGAAAATCAGTTTGACTATCGCAGATTTAAAAAGTTACGCCACTGAAAATATTTTTGAGGAAGATGATTTGGCGGCGTTTACGGCGTTGGAAAATTTCGCCGCGCTTGAAAAATTTATTTTGGATCCAAAAACTCAAAACGCTAAAGTTAAGGAACTTTTAACGGCGTGCTTTGACGATAAAAATATTTCGTTCAATGATAAGGCTTTAAAACATTGCGGCAAAAATCATATCCCTGTAATTTTATCCGGCGTATTTGAATTTGTCGAAAATAATTCTGCCGCAGAAACTGCGCCGCCGCCTCCACCGCCAAAAGTTGAAACGCCGCCGCCGTCGGTAAAAATTTTGGAACTTGATTTAGATTCAATGCAAAGAATTTTGGACGGCTGCAATTTTAAGGTTCGTGAAGATATTGACGTAACACAATTTGAACTTACCGAGCAAATGCCGGTTACGTTGCTGAATGAATTTTATATGGTCGTACCAAAAACTTTGCCGATATATTACGGCGCGGCGGCGATAATCACGAAAGATACACCTTGCGAAATAGCGGCAGTCGGTACATTGCAACTTCACGAAGGCAAAACTCATATTCTGTTACAGACTAAAAATATTGACTACAAAATTTTCGGCGAACAAAACAGTTTTTACATTGTAATCTTCCCGCAAGTCGCGCAGGCTTTTTTTGACGGCGGCAAACTTTACGGCGGCGAAGTCTACCTTGTCGAAAGTCAAATTGACTTGAAACACCTTGAAAGGGCGCGTGCAACTCTTTGCATAGATTTTGGCACAAGTAATACAACGGTCGGCACTTACGGCGTTAAAAATCCTGCAGTCAATGAGCCTGAAGTTGTTGAATTTTTGGACGAAACCGGCGATACTCCGCAAAAAAGAAAAACCCTTCCAACTGTTGTTTACGTTGAATCTTTTAACGGCAAAAAAGTTAAATACCTTTTCGGCTACGAGGCGTTGAGGCGCGTTATCGACAAAGACTATAACCCTGAAGCCTCCGTTTTCTATGAAATTAAACGCTGGATTAACAACCTTAACGATGTTGAAAGTGTAACCGACGAAAAAGGGCGCAAAACTGAAATTTCGCACAGGGAAATTATTCAAGCTTATATCGAACACGTTTTAAATTTGGCTGAACAATATTTCGAGCGCAAATTTTTAAAGTTGCACTTCAACGCGCCGGTAAAGCTCAAAGACAGTTTTATTTCCGAAATGTCAAAAATGTTTGGCAAAGACGGGCGCAGCGTCATTGAGGCGGGAATTGCCATTGATGAAGGAATTGCAATTATTTACAACCACATTACCGAGCAAATGAAAAAGAATAAAGCCGGACAGAATCAAAAAATTTTTATCATTGACTGCGGCGGCGGCACAACAGATTTGGCAAGTTGCGAATACACCGTTGATACTTCCGGCTACAGCAAAAAATTAAATATCGTTACGCGCTTTGAAAACGGCGATTCAAATTTTGGCGGCAACAACGTTACTTTTAGAATTTTACAACTGCTGAAAATTAAATTGGCGCAAAAATTACAAGGTGAAGCTGAAAAGCCTGTACAAGATTTAATTGACGATGAAAATAAAATCCTGTACAAAATTGACAAAAACCACTATGAAAATACGCCGCCGAAAGATGACAGGAAACTTTGCTATGAAAAATTCGATGCGCAATATGAGGCGGCAGAAAAATTTGTACCGACGAAATTTGCCGCTGAAAATTTAATCAAGAAAAAAAGTCAACTCAAGCGAAATTTTTATTACCTTTGGCAAATGGCGGAAGCCTACAAAATTCAATTCTACCGCGCCAATATGGATTTTGTTTCAGTCAACTTTTCAAACGCTGAAGACAGAAAAATTGGTATTCCCGACGACAATAAATATTATCTGTACGTCAAAAAAACGGCTGACGGCGTCCTTGAAAAAGTTATGAATCCAATGAGCGGGATTGAAATTACCAATAACGAAATTCACCGCCTTTTGTACGCGGATATTTATTCACTTTTAAAAAATGTGCTTGAATACTACGATACAACCAACGACGAACAGGAACTTTTGAAATATAATCACTACAAACTTTCCGGGCAGTCTTGCAAAATTACGCTCTTTAACGAATTGCTGAAAGAATTTATTCCCGGAAAATATCTGCGCTACGGCGACGATAAAAAAGATTCGCCCGCAAGTATCGAGTTAAAACTTGCCTGCATCAACGGCAGTATTTACTACATGCGCGACACCGAATACGGCGAAATTAAACCGCGTATAACAATGGAGACGCCCAATTTAATTTATGACGTTTGCAAAGTCAATGTTGACGGGCAGATTGAAGTTTACATGCTTAAGCGCGGCGAAGATAAAATTAAACCGGCGGTAGATATAATTTCTTCAGAGGCGCGGCTTATTCGATATATTGTCATTTCGCAAAACGGCAAGAAACAAAACACGTTGGATTTTGAAATTGAAAAAGGGCGCGAAAGTAAAATCACGACGCCCGAAATTAAAAATGATATTGCGCGGCGGGCGAATGATGACAGCGGCGAAATTGGCAAGTACGTCGCCGATAAGTTGCTGGATATTGATTTGAAAAAAGAAAATCTTGAGAGCGTTTACGCAATGTTCGCCGTTCCTTCAAAAAATGGTTATGGCTTTTACGTTTACTGCGTGAAAGTTCAAAGTACCGGCGCGCGTTACAGCTTGACGCAAGAGCCGAAATATTACAGCTTTGAAGATACCGCGCTGGAAACTTTTTTTGACGGGGGCAGATGATTTATGTTCACGAACAAAATTTTGAACTTTGAACACGGCGCAATTTTAACGCGCTCAATGCTCCACGAAATTTATAAATATCCGCGTGAAATTTTGCGGCTGAAATATGAAAGTTACAGCAACGGGATAATTTGCGGCTTAGATTTTTTTGTTGAAGGCGGCAATTTATTTTTGACTGCTGGGATTATCAAGCTTGACGGCGAATTTTACTTTCTTGACAAAAACATAAATCTTTCAGAGCTTGCCGAACAAAATAACCTTGAAGTTGACGGCGAATATTTTATTTGGCTGAAAAAGTTTACCGTTGAAAAAGAGCCGTGTTTGACTGAAAATAATTTTGAAGTAACTTTCGCCACAAAAAATTTGACGCCGACACTTGGAAATTTTATTTTTACGGCGCGGGATGATTTTAATTTTCCTGAATTGGTTGAGGGCGATAATCCCTTTGAAAATATTTTTCGGCGCAGTGCTTTTAATTTGTTTGAAGTTGAATTTGCCTCGAAGGGCGGCGCAACTTTCCACCCGCTGTTATTTCGACTGGTTAAAGATTTTTTGTTGGTAAAGGAAAATAAAACGCCGCTTGACTACGCAATTTTAACGCAACTTCAAAACGCCGAAACAATTTCTCTGCAAACAATAAAATCGTATATTGCAGAGGACGGCAAAAATTTTAGCGGCGGCAGAAAAAATTTGTTTGAAAGTTTTTGTGACAGTTTGATACATTCGCAATTCAAAGTAAATTATATTTTGAATCAGCAGGAAATTGAAAACGCCCGCAATAAAAGATTTTCGCCAATGGGCAAGTTACTGCGCTAAAAATTTACAAATTGCGCTCATCAAATTTTCTTCCCAAATGTAATTGCCGCTGAATTTGCCGTGACTGCGCGGGTCTGTATCTTCTTCAATCGCCTCGCCGTTCATCATATAGATAAAGCCGGTTTTGGTATTCGGTACAAAAAAAATTCCCGACAACATACCGAACGCCGCGCCGGTGTGTCCGATTAAATTTATTTCGTAATCTTTGCAAACGCGGCTTGAAGTTTTGCCGTCAATAAAATAAATTCCCAAGCCGTAATTTAAAATTGCGCCGCCGTACGGGTTGCCGTTTTTGCCGTTGTAAATCCAATGCGGCTTGAACATTTCAGCAAGTGAATTTTGGCTAAGAATTTTTTTACCGTGAAAAGTTCCGCCGTTCATCAGCATTTCTAAAGTATTTGCCATTTCTTGAAATGAAATTCGCAAGCCGCCTTGTGGCGAAAAAATTGTAGCGTTGGAACCTGCGCGATAGTTTTTCAGATTGTAGACTTGCTGAAAATTTTCATTGTAAGGATTTTGGAGCGAAATTGTATCAGGCGGCGGCTGAATATTTTTAAAATCGTCCGCCTTGCCGTACCAATCGCCAAATTCATTCCATACGCCGTCAGGATTTTTTTTCTGGTAAACTGTGCCGAGATTTTCAAATTCTGCGCGGGGCAAATTCGCCGGTACATAATCTGCGCGAGTTTCAAGTTGCGCCAAAATATTTTTTTTCTGGTAAATGTCAAAGCGTGCGCCGGTTACGTTTTCAATAATCGTCCCCAAAATTCCATAGTTCAAATTGCTGTACGTGAAAAAATTTTCTTCCGTGCCGAAATGTGCGCCGCCTTCAAAAAATTTTCCGTCGATTTTAAAAAATTCTTCAATTCCAAAATTCGGCGGGATACTGTAAATTGTGCCGTCGCGCAGGCTTGAGGTATGACTTGCCAATTTGCGCACGGTAATTTTTTTTTGCGGAAAATTTGGGTTGCGCAGTTCAAAATTTAAATATTCGCTTGCGTCTGCGTCAAGATTTATTTTGCCCTGTTCGACAAGTTGCATAATTGTAAAAACCGTGAACATTTTTGAAATTGACGCCGCTCTGAATCTTGTTTGACGAGTTACCGGCTTAAATTTTTGTTTATCAATGACGCGCCGCCCCAAAAACTTTGAATAAATTTCCGCGCCGTCTTTGCAGATTATGACGCCGAGTCCGGGTACTTTTGCGCCGCTATCGCCTGTCATTTTTTCCAATTCCAAATCAATCATTGCCGCCGCTCCTAACTTGAAAATTTTATGAATGTTTGATATTATAACAAATATTTTTTAGAAGGAGGCGTAACATTGAATAAAAATTTTTGTGTTTTTGAGATTGACGAAAAAATTTTCTCAAAAATTGACGGCAAGTCTTATAAAAAAAATTGTACCGTGCCGCTTGAAGATTTACGCTGTTTGAAAGTTTTGCACAAGACTTTGAACGGCGAAACTTTAAGCGGCGAATTAATTTGCAACGTCAAAATTGCTGAAACTTTGCTTGAAATTTTTGAAAAACTTTACGCGGGGAATTATCCCATTGAAAAAATTCGGCTGGTTGACGAATACAACGCCGACGACGAACTTTCAATGCGGGATAATAATTCTTCGTGTTTTAATTTTCGCTACGTTTCAAACACCACGCGAATTTCAAAGCACGGTTACGGCTTGGCGGTTGATATTAACCCGCTGTACAATCCCTACATTAAATTTGTAAACGGCAAAAAAAGTATCGAGCCTGCAAACGCCGCCGAGTTTGAAGATCGCGCCAAAAATTATCCTTACAAAATTGTTGAGGGCGATTTATGCCACAAACTTTTTACCGAGCGCGGCTTTTTATGGGGCGGCAACTGTTGGAAAGATGAACTTGACTACCAACATTTTTTTATATCGGACGGCTTCACTGAAAACGGCGAACCGCGTTGATAGTGTGATAGTTGGATAGTGTGATAGTGTGATAGTTGAATAGTTTAGGAAGGAAGATTTAAATTGAAAAAAATTTTAATGTTGACGCTGCTGATTTTGGCAGCAATGGTTACAGGTTGCGGCAACGATGATTCAGCCGCAGATGATACTTTGAAAGTTATGCTCGGCTCCAATGTTGTATCGCTGGACGCCTCACAGGCTACAGATTCTGTATCGTTTGAATTAATTGCAGATTGTATTGACGGCTTAACTCAACTTGATTCACACGGCAAGGCAATTCCGGCTGTTGCTGAAAGTTTTGAAGTTTCAGAGGACGGCAAAACTTATACATTCCACCTGCGCGACGCAAAATGGGCAAACGGCGATGAAGTAACCGCTGAAGACTTTGTATTTGCGTGGCGTCGTCATTGCCTTGAGTCTACAAAATACGCTTATATAATGGGCTCCACCGTTGCAAATATCAAAAATGCTGACGCCGTTACAAAGAAAGAAGCCGCGCCGGAAACTTTGGGCGTTTCTGCGCCGGATTCAAAAACTCTTGTAGTTGAACTTGACGCGCCGGTTTCATTTTTCCCCGCTTTAATGACTTTCCCAGCGTTTTATCCCGTCAACGAAAAATTTTATAACAGTTTAGCCGCCGGTACTTACGGCACAAGCCCGGAAACTTTCCTTTCAAACGGCGCGTTTATGTTGACTGAATATTTACCCGGCTCCGCAAATATTCAACTCAAGAAAAATGATTCTTACTGGAACGCCTCCAACGTTGCTTTAAAAAATCTGCAGTATCAAGTTGTTTCTTCGTCAGACAACGCTTTAACCGCCTTCAAAAACGGCACGCTTAACCTTGCAACTGTCAACGGCAACCAAGTTGAATCTGTAAAAAATGACGCCGACCTTTCAAAAAATCTTGAAATTACCCCGACCGGTCTTTTGGAATATCTTTCTTTCAATCAAGACCCCAAAAACCATCACGCGGGCGCGCTTGCTAACGTAAATTTGCGCCTTGCAATTTCAAACGCTATCGACCGTGAATCACTGGTAAACAATTACGTTACAAACGGTTCCATTGCAACCTATACCGCAATTCCCGTAAATTTTGCGGCTAATGCTGAAACCGGAAAATTTTTCGCCGAAGACCAAAAACAATTTTCTGAATATGTAAGTTTCGACGTTGAAAAGGCGCAGAGATTTTTAGACGCGGCAAAATCTGAACTCGGCAAAGATACTTTTGACTTGGATATTATTTACGCAAATGACGGCGGCGACACTGTTATTAAAGTTGTACAGGCGATAAAAGAACAGGTTGAAAAAAATCTGCCCGGCGTAACTTTGAACTTGCAACCAATGCCTAAGGCTGAATATCTTGACCGCGTAACCACAAACAGTTATGACATTGCAATTACAAATTGGGCTCCCGATTATGACGATCCTATGACATTTTTAACTTTGTGGACAACTGAAGGCTGCGAAATTTGCGAACACTGGAGCAATGCCGACTACGATAAAATTATTGCCGACTGCACAAGCGGCGAACTTGCCACGAATTACAGTGAACGCTGGAGCGCAATGTATGACGCCGAAGAAATTTTGTTAAGAAATGCAGTTATCGCCCCGCTTTATACCGGTGCAAACGCAAATTTAGTTTCTGAAAAGGCAAAAGGCGTTGAATTTCATTCTGTAGCTATTGAACGTGTTTATAAAAATGTAAAATGACAAAGTATATTACAAAAAGAATTTTAATGGCGTTGTTGACGCTTTTTATAATAACTTTCGTGTTGTTCGTTTTGATTCGGATAATGCCGGGCAACCCTTTTCCCGTTGAAAGAATGAGCGCGGAAATGATTTTACAAAAACGCCTTGAACTCGGACTCGACAAGCCAATTTTGGTACAGTTCAAAGATTATCTTTCAATGTTAATGAGCGGCAGTTTCGGCAACGGTACTTCACTTTACAACGGCGCGCCAATTAAACCAATTTTATTAAAGTGTCTTGAAAATTCTTTCAGAATTGGCGTGCTGTCAATTTTTTTTGGTACGATTGTCGGGCTTTTAATAGGGATTGTGGCGGCGATAAATCGCGGAAAATTTTTAGACGGCTTGTGTACGATTGTTTCAATTTTGGGCGTTTGTATCCCGTCGTACGTTTTTATGATTTTCCTGCAATACTTTTTTTCGTACAAGATACCGTTTTTCCCGTATTTTTTCGATTCGTCAAGATTTTTGTTTTCGTCGATAATGCCCGCGCTGTCACTTAGTCTTTTGGCAATTTCGATTATTGCAAGGTTTACGCGAAATGAAATGATTGAAGTTATGAACAGCGATTACGTCAAACTTGCAGAGGCAAAGGGCGTTTACGGCTGGGAACTTATCAGAAAACATATTCTGCGAAATGCTTTAATTCCAATAGTTACGGTAATTGCGCCGCTTGTTGTCGATTTACTGACGGGCGCAATGGTTATCGAAAAAATTTACGGGATTAACGGCGTCGGCAAATTGATGGTTGACGCAATAGCGGGACAGGGCGTCGATTACAATTACGTTTTGGCGTTGGGAATTGTATTTTCTGCGCTGTATATTGGCGCAATGCTTGTACTTGATATTTTGTACGGGATAATCGACCCGCGCATTAGTTTAACGGCAAAGGACGGCTGATAATGGAAAAAATTTACACGCCTTCGCAAGATGACTTTGAATTTATCGAAGGGCGAAATATTGAAGTCGATACAAACTTTGCCTCGCAGGGATATTGGCGCGGCGTCTTTGTTCACTTCACAAAAAATAAATTCGCAATGACGGGCGTTATTCTTGTAACCGTGATAATGCTTTTTGCGATTTTTGCGCCGGTTTTCAGCTCGTACACTTACCAAGAAATTATTTCGGCAAATGTTGACGGCAAAGAAATTGTTGCAAAGAGTTTATCGCCGCAATTTGCCGGAAGTGCAGAAAATTTATTTGCAGATAAAACTTTTATTTTTGGCACTGATGACGTAGGGCGGGATTTATGGACTCGAACTTGGCAAGGCGCGCGCGTTTCGCTGATAATTGCGTTTGTTGCAATTTTTATTGATATGCTTATTGGCACAAGTTACGGCTTAATTTCCGGCTATTTTGGCGGGCGCGTTGATGATATTCTTCAAAGGTTTATAGAAATTGCAGGCAGTATTCCAACGCTTGTTATAATTTCGATTCTTGCAATTTTTATGGATAAAGGTATTGGCTTAGTTATTGCGTCGCTGCTGATAACTGAATGGATTGGAATGAGCAAAATTGCGCGGGCTGAATGTTTAAAACTGAAAGAGCGTGAATACGTTTTAGCAAGTCGAACGCTCGGCGCGGGAAGTTTCCACATAATTTTTAAACAGATTCTGCCCAATACGATTGGACCAATAATAACGCAGGTAATGTTTTCAATACCCGTTGCGATTTTTACAGAGGCGTTTTTAAGTTTCGTCGGCGTCGGAATTGTTTTGCCGCAATGTTCAATCGGTTCACTGATTGAGGCGGGATTCGGCAACATTACAATTTTGCCATATCAAATTTTGCCGCCAATTTCGGTACTTGCGATTTTAATGCTGGGATTTAATTTAATTGGAGACGGTTTCAGAGAGGCTCTTGCTCCAAAACTTGAGGATATGTGATTATGGATTTTTTTGAACACCTGAAGAATTTGCTGAAACAGGACGACAGATTTTTTTCAATCGACGGGCAACTTTTACGTAACGCCGCAGTTGAAGCCGCCAATAAATATGACGAAAAACTTTTAAAAATTCTGTTTGCTGACAAACTTACCAATAAAAAATTTTTTGAAGACGTGAAAGGGTACAAACTTTTCAAGTTGCAACATTTTATTTGGATGGTTAATAACCGTGAATTTTTGCCCGGCAGTT
>CALDHY010000097.1 GCA_937901445.1 uncultured Selenomonadales bacterium | reverse complement strand
TCCGGACGACCGGCAATCAATCGTTGAAACAATAGGCGGCGTTGTTGTTCAAGATTTAGGACGTGTACCGGCAGGCGATAAATTTTCTTGTAGCGTTAATGTTCGAGCGGTCGACGCAGAAATTATTTTCGGCTATTGGAACAATCGAACGCTTGTAACAATCATTGACGAGGCGGGCAACATTCACGAAAACTGCCGCGTTGTTGTCAAAGAGTATTCTTACATTCCACATTTTGGAAATTATTATAATTTGAGTTTAGAATTTTGGAGGCTATGAAAAATGGCGCACATTCATTTATATATGAATAATCCGACGGCGGGCAGTACCGACGGCACAGAAATTTCCAGCAATGATAACACCTTGCCGCTTACCTTGATTCTGGACGCCAGCACGGCAGAAAATAAAGCCGTTAAAGTTGCCGTTCGTTGTGATACGGGCTACGAAGTCGAAGGAGATACAACCATTTATTTTGAAGGCACCAACGCCGCTAAATGGCAGGTTGCAGAGGATGACGATTTTACAAGTTCAACCGCGCTTACAAACGCACTATGGACTAGCACTCTAACCATTTCAAACGTTGCCGCCACAAATAAAGTTTTTTGGGTTAAGGCGTCAAGTGCTACGACCGAAAACCCGCAAAACGACAGGACGGTAAAATTAGTCGCCGAAGGTTTTGTTGTTTCGACGGAGTGATTTTCTATGGCTTTTAAATATTTAAACCCCGGTTACGGCTCATTGTTTTATCTAGCCAACTCAAACATAATGACAGTAAGAAGCAATATTTATAATCCCAATTGCGGTGTTGCATTTTTTTCTAACCATTCGCCTTGCTATGCAGGACACGTCGTAGCCAATAACACTAAAGATTTATACTTAAAATTTGATATATATTTACCGGCAACTACAGAAAATTTAAGCTGGACTGAAATTGATATTAAAGGCAATACGATTTTTAGGCTGGAGCAAAACGGCACAACTAGAACAATAACTCCGATGGCTATTGCAAACTTGAATATATCCGGCAACGATACAAATTTAAAACTTGGAAGAGTAAATAAAATCTGGTTGCATTTAACCGCAGAAACAACAGGATGGAACTTAGAAATTTTTGTCAATAATGATTATATCTCCGATGCGGCTAACACCGACTATAAGGGAGCTGTATCACGCGGCAACCAAATCACGTTTTATGTAGATAACGCACACCCAATGTCAAATTTAATTATTACAGACCAAAACCTCAATATAAAAGAAACGATTGTAGAGGTTGACAGCTCGGCAATTGAAGCAACAATGACGGCAAAAAATAACGGTACTTATGCAAGTTCACAATCCGGCGAATATGTTTTGAAAACTCCAGATACTACCGCTCTATACAGCAGTTTTGGAGCAAGTGCCACCGTTTTAGGTATGGTTGCAGTTGCCGCGCCTGCATTTAATACGGGTAATTCCCTCAATTTGAAATGTAGAAAAGTTGACGCTGATACAACCGTTACCGACTATTCACTTTATAATTCTGTAATCGAAGATTATTTTGTATTGCAAAATATGAGTGAAGAAGATTTTGAAGAGCTAAATTCAACCGACGTTTCATTTTATCCTTGCGTAGCTGTACAAGTACCGATAACGAGCGGCACAACATTAGCCGACCTTAACGGCTTGAAAATTGGCTGGGTTACAAGCGAGGATTGGAGCGGTTGATTATGGAGACGGTAATTTCACCTAAAGTTTTTATTTCAGCGGTTCCTAAAAATCCTTTAATTATTTCATCACAAATTTTTATTTCGGTAATTGATTTAAAAGAAAAGGCAATCGCCGACACGTTAAGGCAAGTTGAAAATCCCAACAAAATTATAGAAAAAATTTCCGCTGATACTTTTTTGAAAATCGCGGTTACCGAAAAAGCCGTTGCCGATACTTGCCGCCGTATGCTTGACAGAGCAACCGCCGATACTTTTAGGCTTGTTGTTCGACCGGAAAAAGTTTTTGCAGATACGGTTATTCGGACGCCGCACGTTTTTAATTTCCTCGCGCAGGATTCATTGGCTAATTCTTTTGCCGATTATCAAGCTACACTTTTTGAAGTTACTTTAAACGAGCGCACACTTTCTGATTCTTTCACGCTTGAAACTGCGCG